>CABTAA010000171.1 GCA_902482615.1 uncultured Collinsella sp. | reverse complement strand
CCGTTGCCGCCGATCACGGTTACAAAGTCGCCGTCATTCAGGGTGAGGTCGACGCCGGTGAGCGCGCGCTTCTCGGTGACGGTGCCCTTGTTAAAGGTCTTCTTGACGTGCGAGAGCTTAAGCATCTGCCTCATCCCCCTTCGTGTAGGAGCTGCGGAGCTTATAGCGCTCCCAAACCACGGGCACGCACAGGGCCACAGCGACAATCACGGCGGAGAGCAGCTTCATGTCGTTGGCGTCCATGCCCAACTGCAGCACGATGGCGCGGATAAGGAAGTACACCACGGAGCCAAAGACGGCGGAGGCAAGACGGACGCTAAACTGCGTGAGGCCGCCGGGCAGCAGACGGCCGAGCACCTCGCCGATAACAATGGCGGCAAGACCGATAACGATGGCACCGGTGCCCATACCAATGTCGGCATACTTTTGGCTCTGGCAGATGAGCGCGCCCGAAAGGCCGATGAGGGCGTTGGAGAGCACGAGGGCGATCATCTTGGTGGAGTTGGTGTTGACGCCCAGAGCGCGGATCATGTACTCGTTGTTGCCGGTGGCTCGCAGCGCCGAGCCGATCTCGGTGCCAAAGAACCAATACAGGATGGCAACGATAGCCACGGCGAGCAGGATGCCCAAGATGATGGCAACGGTGGACTGCGGCAGACCGGTCATATTGCTGACGGCGGAGAACACGGTGCCCTTGGCAAGAATGGGCGTATTGGACTTGCCCATGATGCGCAGGTTGATGGACCACAGGCTGATCTGGGTGAGGATTCCGGCGAGGATCGCAGGAATCTCAAAGACGGTGGTCAAAATGCCCGTGACGGCGCCCGCGATGGCACCGGCGCACATACCGGCCAGCACGGCGAACAGCGGGTCGACGTTGTTATTGACGATGAGCACAGCGCAGACGCAGCCGCCGAGGGCAAAGCTGCCGTCGCAGGTCATATCGGGAATGTCGAGCAGGCGGAACGTGATAAACACGCCAAGCACCATAATGCCCCAGAGGACGCCCTGCGAAACGGCGCCCTGCAATGCAATGAGCATGCTTCATACCTCCTAGAATAGGGTGGACACGTGATTTTCCATAATAGCGGTAACAATGCATAGAAGAGTTACGGACAGACGTTTTGTTTTACCTGAAACAAGCAGGGCGGACGCCGGTCTACAGCGTCCGCCCCTGTGGCTCAGATATTGAATAACGCGGCTAAAGCGCGAGCACGGGCTCTAGACGCATGCCGCGTATGGCATTACGCGTCCAGGGCGGAAAGGTCGATGCCCAGGGCCTCGGCCATTTCGTCGTTCTTGACGACGACCAGGTCCTTGCTCGAGAGGTGCTTGATCGGCATATCCTCGGGCTTGGCCTCGCCCTTCAGGATCTTAACGGCCATCTCGCCCGCGGCGTAGCCCAGGTCCTCATAGTTGATGGAGAGGGTAAACAGGCCGCCGGCCATGCACATACCCTCCTCGCCAGTCACGAAGGGAAGCTTGTTTTCCTTGCAGATCTGGCCGACCTGCGAGGCACCCGCGGCGATGGTGTTGTCGGTGGGGGAGTACAGCGCGTCGACCTTGCCCACGGCAGACTCGACGACGGACTGAATCTCGTTGGAGCTCGAGACGGTGAAGTCAGTGTACTCGAGGCCCAGCTTGTCGAGCTCCTTCTTGGCGGCCTTGATCTGGACGTCGGAGTTGGACTCGGCGGTGCAGTAGAGCAGGCCGACCTTTTTAACGTCGGGCAGGACCTTCTGCATCATCTCGAGCTGCTCGGCGACCGGGGTGAGGTCGGAAGCGCCCGTGACGTTGGTGCCCGGCTTGTCGTTGTCCTGGACCAGGCCGGAGGCGGCGTAGTCGGTGATGGCACAGCCCACGATGGGGATATCGGCCGTGGCGCCGGCGGCAGCCTGCGCGGCGGGCGTGGCGATGGCATAAATCAGGTTGACGTTGTCGCCCACAAACTTGTCGGCAATGGACTTACACGTGGACTGGTCGTTCTGGGCGTTCTTCTGGTCGATCTTGACCTTAAGGCCGCTCTCCTTGATGGCCTTGACGAAGCCGTCGTTGGCGGCATCGAGCGCGGAGTGCTCGGTGAGCTGCAGAACGCCGATGGTGTAGTCGGAACCGGCGGCAGCGGAGCCGGAACCAGAGTTGCCGCCGCATCCGGCGAGCGGGGCGAGCGCGAGCAGGCCGGCGGAGACCAGAAGGCTCCTGCGGCTGATGGTGATGTCCTTCATATCATTACCCCCAGTATAAAAATGGCTGGAAACACTGCACTGGGACAAAGTGCAAGTGGAACTATAGTAGCGCTGATGTCCATTTTTACAACAGCCTGGCGGGTTTTTTAATACAGAATCGGATGGGCGGTGCGGGTAGTCGAATGGGCGGCGGAGGGTCTTATGCGGCGGAGGAGGCGTCGTCCTCGTCTAGGGCGGCGAAGAGCTTCTTGCCGTCGAGGAGACGTGTGGTGACGTTTCTCATTCGGCCAATCTCTACGGTACGCAACGTGTCATCGGCGCCTCGGGCGTCATAGACCGTTCCCAGCAAATAAGAGATGCCGTCTCGTTGCTTGATGGCAAAGGGACGGAGTGTCATCCGTGCTGCTTCGGTTTCGCCGCGTGTCGTGACGCTCGAAATATCAAAACTCACCGTGGTTCCGTGGTCGATGGCCTGCTCGACGAGCTCGCACGTGTCGATGCGCTTGATGGGCGTGCGAGTTGCCTTGGTAGCCTTGCTGCCTGCGCTTGGAGCGGGTTCGGGTGTATCGAGGTAGCCGCGAACGTCGGCGCTCGCCATGGCAACTAAGTGCTGCGCCATGCTCTTGCGGATAGCGATAGGTGTGGAGCGGTTGCGCATGACCATACCGTGGAGCCGGATGATCTCTTCATCGGTGAGCGGGCGGGTAAGAAGTTTGTAGCCCACGCCGCGTTTGTACTCAATTTCGTATCCGGCATGGCGAAGCGCGGAGATGGCGGTGTAGATGCTGCGCCGCGCCGCCGAGATGGGCATGCGGGCGGGGTCGTCGGGATGGGCGAGGCGCCGGATCAACTCATCGGAAAGCATGGCCTTGTCCTCGCCGGTGTTTTCGCTCAAGAGCTGCAGGATGCGAACGGCGCGATAGGCTGCCATCGAGGCGGCGCCCCTCGTCGTGGTGTCGTAGGTTTCAACAGCGGCTTCGGTCATCGTGCCCACGTCCTTTCCGTTTTGGGTGGCGACGGTATGGAGCCTAGGACGCGGGGCTTTCCCAGGGGCGCAGGGCGCTCTGGGCGGTCGGTAGTCGTCGGCAAACGGCGGGTCGAGTTTTCAACAGCCCTGCTCAACTGACCAAAAACTTGCCAAAAGCTTGACGGATGCTGTTGAAAAAAGCGCCTCTCGACCGATGTCGAGAGGCGCTTGTGCGATGAACGTTGGCGTGTGGCGACGCGAGCTAGCGTCCGACGATTAGAAGTCGGCGTTGCCCACGGTGCGCGGGTGCGGCAGGACGTCGCGGATGTTGCCCACGCCGGTCAGATACATGACCAAGCGCTCGAAGCCCAGACCGTAGCCGGCGTGCTTGCAGGAACCGTAGCGGCGCAGGTCAAGGTAGTACTTGTACTGCTCGGGATTCATGCCCAGGTCCTTGATGCGGGCCTCGAGCAGATCCAGGCGCTCCTCGCGCTGGGAGCCACCGATGATCTCGCCGATGCCCGGCACCAGGCAGTCGGCGGCCGCCACGGTCCTGCCGTCGTCCTTCAGGCGCATATAGCAGGCCTTAATCT
>CABTAA010000170.1 GCA_902482615.1 uncultured Collinsella sp. | reverse complement strand
AGGCTGCCGCCGCGCCCGAGGCTACCCGCACGCTCGACGCCATGGGCCCCAAGGCCAAGGGCATGAAGTTCACCATGGCCGTGTCCCCGCTCGACTGCATGGGCTGCACCAACTGCGTCAAGGTCTGCCCCAAGGGCGCCCTCGAGATGGTTCCCACCGAGCAGGAGATGGACCAGCAGCCCGTTTGGGACTATATGGTCGAGAACGTCTCCGAGAAGAAGGAGCTCATCGCGGCCAACGTCAAGGGCAGCCAGTTTAAGCAGCCCTACCTGGAGTTCTCCGGCTCCTGCGCCGGCTGCGCCGAGACCGCCTATGCACGTCTGGTGACCCAGGTCGCCGGCGACCGCATGTTCATCTCCAACGCCACCGGCTGCTCCTCCATTTGGGGCAACCCCGCTGCCACCGCTCCTTACTGCAAGGACAAGGACGGTCACGGCCCGGCGTGGAACAACTCCCTGTTCGAGGACAATGCCGAGCACGGTCTGGGCATGGCCGTCGGTTACGAGGCCGTTCAGCACAAGCTGATCGCCGCTACCCAGGACATCATCGCTGCCGATGGTCCGTCCGATGAGCTCAAGGCTGCCGGCCAGGCTTGGATCGACTCTGTCAACGACGCCGAGGCCTCCAAGACCGCTGCCGCTGCCTACGTTGCCGAGCTCGAGAAGTGCGGCTGCGACGCTTCCAAGGCGATCCTCGCCGACAAGGCTTACCTCACCAAGAAGTCCTTCTGGATCTTCGGTGGCGACGGTTGGGCCTACGATATCGGCTTCGGTGGCCTGGACCACGTCCTGGCTTCCGGCCACAATGTCAACGTCTTCGTCTTCGACACCGAGGTTTACTCCAACACCGGTGGTCAGGCCTCCAAGGCCTCGAACCTGGGCCAGGTCGCTCAGTTCGCCGCTGCCGGTAAGGTGACCAAGAAGAAGTCCCTGGCCGAGATTGCCATGAGCTACGGCTACGTCTACGTGGCGCAGGTCGCCATGGGCGCCAACCCGGCTCAGACCCTCAAGGCCATCCACGAGGCCGAGGCCTACGACGGCCCGTCCCTCATCATCGGCTACAGCCCCTGCGAGATGCACTCCATCAAGAAGGGCGGCATGCAGAACTGCCAGGCCGAGATGAAGAAGGCTGTCGAGTGCGGTTACTGGAACCTCTTCCGCTTCAACCCCGAGGCTGCTGCCGGCAAGAAGTTCTCGCTCGATTCCAAGGAGCCCGCGGGCGGTTATCAGGAGTTCCTGATGAACGAGGCCCGTTACGCTTCGCTGACGCGTTCCTTCCCCGAGCGCGCCGAGGAGCTCTTCAAGGAGAACGAGCAGGCCGCTATGGACCGCTACGCTCACCTGCTGAAGCTCAAGACGGTGTACAACGAGGCCTAGGTCTCCCACCGCAGGATCTGAGGGCTGACTTTCGCGGACGTCCTCGGACATGAAAGAACCCCCGCTGCGCACTACGTGCGGCGGGGGTTCTTTCGTCCTGCGGAGCGTCCGCAAAGGTCAGCCCTCAGATCCTGCTACGACTACGTCCTTGGATTGTGTGGGCGGATGAAGGACGTAGTTGGTCGGGTATTCCGTCCCCTTCGCTGTTTCGCGGCTTTGCCGCGAAACCTCGCGCCACTTTGGGGATGGATGGGGGACTTGGCCGTTGCCGCTTTTTCGGAGCTCTTCTTTATTCCTTTTGTTGGATGAAAAGCCCCTTGTTTTTGCAGGGGTGCATACTCGACTTATATGTGCATAGAATCTCGTATAGTGCGAGTAAGATATTGCGCTGTCTGTTTTGTGTTTAGCAAAGATATAGTTTGCATAATCTGGTCTAATCCCTGCTCTATTAAAATAAAGTTGCACGTAAATGACGTAGATATGCTTGAGCTGGGTTTCTTTACGCTGAGCGGGTAAAAGCGACCGTTCACCGTTCAACTATTTTCAAAATGAATAAAATGAGCGATAAAGAGAATATAAACCTTAATAAATTCGCGTATCGCACGGGCGCGGGTTATTAATGGGTTGTAGGCCTTTTACAGAAAGGATTCCAGCAATGTCTAAGCCTCTTGGCAAGCCCGATCGTATCGTCGTCGCCCTTGGCGGCAACGCCCTCGGCAACAACCCCGTTGAGCAGATCGAGGCCGTGAGCAACACCGCTCACGCTCTCCTCGGCCTGATCGAGCAGGGCAACGAGATCATCATCACCCACGGCAACGGCCCGCAGGTCGGCATGATCCAGAACGCCTTCGCCGCTGCCCACGACGCCATCGGCACCCCCGAGATGCCGCTGCCCGAGTGCGGCGCCATGTCCCAGGGCTACATCGGCTATCACCTGCAGCAGGGCATTGGCCGCGAGATGCACAAGCGCTATAAGCGTTGGCACGCCGCCACCGTCGTCACCCAGATCGAGTGCGACCCGGACGATCCCGCGTTCAAGAACCCGACCAAGCCGATCGGCCCCTTCTACACCGAGGAGCAGGCCAAGGAGTTCATGGCCGAGGATCCTTCCAAGGTCTTCGTCGAGGATTCCGGCCGCGGCTGGCGTCGCGTCGTCGCTTCCCCCGATCCCAAGAAGATCGTCGAGGCTGACTCCATCCTCAACCTGCTCGACAACGAGTTCATCGTCATCGCCTGCGGTGGCGGCGGCATCCCCGTCGTCCGCGACTACGAGAACAAGGGCTGCTATAAGGGCGTTCCCGCCGTCATCGACAAGGACCTGGGCGGCGAGCTGCTGGCCGAGGACTGCGACGCCGACGTTCTGTTCCTGCTGACCGCCGTTGAGCATGTCGCCATCAACTTTGGCAAGCCCAACCAGGAGGAGCTCGAGGACATCACCGCCGACGAGGCCGAGCGCCTGGCCGACGAGGGCCAGTTCGGCAAGGGTTCCATGGAGCCCAAGGTCCGCGCCGCCATCAAGTTCGCCCGTTCCCGCAAGGGCCGCACCTGCATCATCGGTGCCCTGGACAAGGCCGCCGAGACCATGGCCGGCCTCTCCGGTACCCGCATCCACGAGTAGCCTCTACTCCATCGCCTCTCTCGTGGGCGCCGGGCAAGGCGCCCGCAAACTAGCCTCTCTTCATGAGCCCCGCAGTCCGCTCCGACTGCGGGGCTTTTGTTTCAACCCGGCACTTGGGGACGTTCCTTTCCTGTCGGCAGCTTGGGACAGTCCTTAAGGGCTGTCCCTAACGACCACTCATTTAAGTCTGTCCCCAATGACTAGTAGTAGGCCCACATGGCTTCGACTTCGTTGAGGACCTCTACGACGCCCCAGCGGCGGGCGCTGCGGCTGGCCGAGTTGGGGTCGTAGACGCCAATCTGGTCGGCGTCGTCAATACCGTAAAGCACAATGTAGTGGCCCACGTTGGTAAAGGTGCCCGGCCGAACGGCGGCGATGACGGGCGCTCCCGAACGCAGCGCCTGAGTCATCGAGTCGCGATCGTTATGGAGCTCCGTTCCGTTAAGTCCCAACTGCCATGCGCCGCTCGTCATAAACGACCATTCGGTTGCACCAGTGGGGGCGTAATTGCCCGCCTCGGAAAGCGCGCACATATCGACGGGGGTCATATCGGTGCGTCCCGTCTTAAAGATATAGACCATGGTGAGGCACGTAGGCCCGCAGGCATTTTGGCGGATGGTGCCGCCGGCGTAAGGCAGCTCCGACCACGCAGGGTCGATCTGGTAGATATGGGGCATCGTGCCGGCTTGCCATTGCGAGCGCGGGGTCGAAAAGGCGAAAGAATAACCGGGCGCGACGGGGGCCTTGAGCAGCTTGTCCTCGC
>CABTAA010000169.1 GCA_902482615.1 uncultured Collinsella sp. | reverse complement strand
GGCCGTACCGGTCTTACCCGCCACGTCATAGCCGTCAACCGCGCCGCCAACGCCCGTTCCCTCGGACACGACCGTCTGCATGCACGATGTCACCTGGGATGCGGCATCCTCAGAAATCGCGCGCTCGCCTTCGCCCCAGTCCTTCTCGTCGCCCTTGCTGGACTTATAGAAGTGCGGGGTCATCATCACGCCGCCGTTGGCGATACCGCCCACGGCACGTGCGATCTCAATCGGCGAGACGGACAGTGCCTGTCCAAAGCTCATCGAGCCCAGCGTGGCGCCGTCATACTGGTCACGCTCCTTGACGATACCCAGGCTCTCTCCCGGAAAATCGACACCCGAGCTGTGACCGATGCCCCACTTGTCCACATAGGCGGCAAAGTCGTCGGCACCGATCTTGCGCCCCACTAGGACAAAGCCCACGTTGGACGAACGGCGCATCATCTCGCGCACATCCATGGTCATGGCATAGTCGCGCTTGTCGGCATCGGTGACGGTATCGTCGCCCACCTTGATGCTCGCCGGCACCTCAAACGACGTACTCGATCGCACGGCGCCCAAGTCGAAGCCGGCACCGGCCACGAGCGTCTTAAAGACCGAGCCGGGCTCGTAGGCATCGGTAACCAGGCGCAAGTTCATGTCCTCGGTCTTGGCGTTTTCCAGATCGGTCTGGTCATATGTCGGATACGAGCATGCCGCCAGAATCTCGCCCGTCGTGGGATCGGTGACCAGGGCCGAGCCATTCTTGGCCTTGGTCTTTTCGACCGCCTCGGCCAGGGCGTCCTCGGCGGCACGCTGGATATTGACATCGAGCGTCGTCACGATGTCCACGCCGTCCACCGCGGCAACCTTCTTATAGGCGCCGCCCGCGATATAGCTACCGTCCCTCGCCCGCTCGCGCACCAGCGAACCGTTCGTTCCGGTCAAAAGCTTGTTGTACTGTTTTTCGAGGCCCGTCAGACCGTCGTTGTCCACGTTTACCACGCCAAGCACCTGCGATGCCAGGTTGCCGTAGGGGTACACGCGCTTCATGGCCTGCTCAAAGAGCACGCCTGGCAGGTTCTTCTTCTCCAGCGCCGCGACATCGTCCTCGTCCACCTGACGTTTGATATACACCCAGGTGCCATCCGACTCAACGAGCTCGCGACAGGTCTTTTTATCGATTCCCGTAGCTTTGACCAGCGCCGATACCGTCTTGTCAACGTCCTCGATAAGCTGAGGATTCACGGCGATGTTGCGGCATTCGACCGACGACGTCAGCACGTTGCCGTTGCGGTCGTAGATGGTACCGCGCTTGGCATACAGCGTCTGTGCAAGCAAGCGACGTGCATCGGCGCGGTCGCGTAACTTATCGGCTTCCACAATTTGATAGTCGGCAAGGCGAAGGACGCCCAAACCCAAGCCAAACCCGATGAAGCCCATGACGGCCTTGCGACGGGGCAGTGGCGTGCCCGTGAGCCATTCGGTCGGCGAGCTCTTGCGCGGTCTGGTGTTATGCATTTGAGGACCATTCGAGCCACGGAGACGCGACGCGGAGTCGTTGCCATAGGACGGCCTCGCGTTGTAAGATGGCCGACCCGTTCCTTGATAACCAGAACGTCCCCGCGATGAGGGACGTCCAGAACCGCGACCCCCGTCGGAGCCGCGGCGATAGTCATTTGTCATACTCAGCTACCGTCTTGTTACTGAGCGGTCGCGGTCGAGCTAGCGCCCGCGGCTGCATCCTGCGAAAAATCAAGTGTAACGCTCTCGCTGGGCTCCACCATGCCATAAGCGCCCGCAAGGTCGCGAATGCGCGTGTCGGCACCATAGACCGAATGCATGACCTCCAG
This sequence comes from uncultured Collinsella sp., assembly GCA_902482615.1. Taxonomy (GTDB): domain Bacteria; phylum Actinomycetota; class Coriobacteriia; order Coriobacteriales; family Coriobacteriaceae; genus Collinsella. The sequence continues at coordinate 1,951 of CABTAA010000169.1, read as the reverse complement.
GTCGGAGCTCTCGTCGGTCGCCTTCTCGAGCGTGTTGGTAAGCGCGGCGTTGCTGTTGAGCACCTGGGCCGTAACGCCGGCGAGCGCCACACGGGCGACACCGATCGTCATGAAGATGGCCGCAATGATGCAAAACGTTTTAAGAACGCTCATGAAAACCGGGCTTACCGCCTGGTTTGCCTGACGGCCCGCGCCCGTGTAGACATCAAAGCGCGGCGTGCGCTGCTCGCGGGGAGCAACGGGGGCCTGCGGTGCCTCACGATAGGCGGGCATGGCGTTCATATCATAGGCGAGTGCTGCGCTTGAAGTGTTGTAGCCCATGATATGCCGCCTCCCATCCCGAGTACGTTGGTAGTGTGTTTAAGCTTCGTTTATGGTGCGAGCGGGAGGTCCAATATCGCGCGGTCGCGCCTACAGACGCTGCGCCACGCGGATCTTGGCTGATCTCGCCCGAGGGTTGCGCTCAACCTCATCAGGCTGGGCAACCAGGGGTTTGCGGGTGATGACCTTGAGTATCGGCACGTTGCCGCACACGCACACCGGAATCTCCGGCGGACACGTGCACCCCTGGCTCATCTCCTTAAAGTGGTTCTTTACGATACGGTCCTCGAGCGAGTGATACGAGATGACGCAGATACGTCCGCCCGGGTTGAGCCACCTGGTGGCGGCATCAAGCCCTCGTTCGAGCACATCGAGCTCGTGATTGACCTCGATGCGAATGGCCTGGAAACTTTTCTTGGCCGGGTGTCCACCATGCCGACGAGCGGCAGCCGGGATACCCGCCTTGATGATCTCGACAAATTGGCCGGTGGTTTCGATCGGTTCTTGCTCGCGGCGGCGCACGATCTCGCGCGCGATCTGCGAGGCGAACTTCTCTTCGCCGTAGACGCGTAGAATCCGGGCGAGGTCGTGTTCGTTATAGGTGTTGATGACCTCAGCTGCGTTTAAGGTGTTATTACCCGGATCCATCCGCATGTCCAATGGGGCGTCCTCGCTATACGAAAAGCCCCTGCCAGGGATATCGAGTTGCGGTGACGAAACGCCCAAATCGAACAGGAAGCCATCGACCCCGGGCACCTCGGCCGAGCAAAGCAGCTCGTCCAAGTCGCCGAAGTTGCCCTTCAGCAGCTGGTGCGGAACGCCGGGAACCTCGCGGTCCAGACGGGCGCCAGCGGCCTCGAGGGCCATGTCGTCCTGATCGACGCCGAGCAAAAGGCCCGTCTCCCCCACCTGCGCGGCCATCTTTACCGAATGGCCGGCACCGCCAAGGGTGCAATCGCAGACAACGGAGCCGCTCTTTAGCCGCAGCGACTCAAGCACTTCGCCGAGCATGACAGGTTCATGCCGATATTCTTGTGTCAAGATCCCACGCTCCATCCGTTACCCGTGCCTTGCCCTTACGAGAAGAAGAGGTCCAGCAGGGCCTCATCGTCATCGTCCTCATCGGCCGCGGCGCGATCCCAAACCTCAAGGTGGTCGTAGTTGCCCACAACCGTGACCTCGCGGTCGAGGTTCGCCTGCTTGCGGAGAGACTCGGAAAGACCGATACGACCGGCGCTGTCCACGTCCATCGACGTGGTGCGCTTGTTGATCGCCCTCATGAGCTTCTGGTCGTTAATGTCACGCGGGTTAAAACCCTCGTGGCCCTCACGACCCGCGAAGAGTCCTTCGACCCACTTATCGAAGGCCTCGGCAGAGAACACGTACAGAGCATCGACATCCAGGGCTTTGAACACGCGAACATGCTCTCCAAGCTCCTCACGAAGGGGTGCAGGCAGGGACAGACGACCTTTTGCATCGAGATTGCGCTCGTATGCACCAGTCATTCCCATGTGCGCCCTCCCCTCGGTTACTCAGATGGCACGTACGCGGGGAACCACCCCGCCTGTCGACGTGATTAATAATATGGGGAAGCGCCCCATTTTTCAACACCTTTCCCCACCCCTTCCCC
>CABTAA010000168.1 GCA_902482615.1 uncultured Collinsella sp. | reverse complement strand
CAAGATTATCGCCGTGGCCGTCAGCCGCGAGCTCGGCGACATCCCCGCCGTCACCGCGGCGGATGCCGCGCGCATGCTTGGCGTTAGCTCGGCAAGAGTATCGCAACTGATAAATGCTGGACTGTTGGATTCATGGAAGGATGGCACCAAGCGCATGGTGTCCAAAGCTTCCATCGAGGCACGACTCGCCGACGCTCCAAAGGCAGGGCGCCCCAAAGAGGTCCCCGTTGCCGTGTAAGGCGATGCCGCTGTGGGCTTTCATCACCTGACATGCATGGCAGCCAGGAACGCTCGATTCGGGACTCACTGCGTCCCGAATCGAGCTGGGCCCATTGCCGCAGACTGATTCGCATCCCCGATCCCAAGAAGACAGAAGCGCCACTTGCTTCGTTGAGCCCCATCATCCGACCCCGGCTCCCCCTCGTATCCCCAGCGGCATTTCAACTCCAGGACATGTCGCGATCATGCCCGGTCATCCATGCAAATGGACACCACTCTAACACTGGGATCAGATATCCCCCGCTGCGGCGTATAGGGTAAAATCTTGTCCACCGCGGAATCCGCCTGCGGGCAACGCTCCGATCTCCGATTGGGGTGAAGCCTATGAACTTGTTTCTTGAAATCCTGCGCCTCTCGATGTATGTAACCGGCATTGCCCGGAACCTCTACTCGATCTGGCGGGAATATAAGCAGTAACGGATAGCGAAGGGAGTCATGAAAAGGGCCGGTTGCAGCCGGCCCTTTAGACGATAATACCTGCGTTGCCCGCGTCTCCGAAGTTTAAGCGCTGAGGAGCGGGTTCCGCGGCACAACCTGATTTTACCCAGTGAGGCGGGTCTTTTGCAGCCGCTCCACCGTTTATTTACATCTGGCACCCTCAAACAATCAGACGACAGCCCGCGCTCCTGTGAGCTGCCATATACCCCTGGCCATCGCGTCATAAGACTAACCAGCACCGCTCCCCTACTTCCCAAAGATCGCAGCGAACAAGCCCTTGCGTTTGGGCTTTTCTTCTCGGTAGGAACCCTCGGCTGCGGCCGCCACCTGTCGCGGCTGCTCGCCGCCTCCACGGCGCACGATCTGGTATAGGAACGGCGATTTAACGTATTTGACCTCGATGGGCGTGGCATGCACAGTACTTTCGCCGGACAGATGCAGGCTCGAGTTGAGCGGCGCCACCACATGCGTCTCGCGCTTGTCACTAAACACCACCGCAGCCGCGCGGCCCGTCTGGCCGTTCACGGCGATGCGCACCTGTTCGCCATCGCGACTATCCGAGGCAGGACGATCGACAAAGTACACCGGCACCATCACCAGGCCATCCTTATGCTTGCGGGCCTTGCGCGCCCAGGTTCGGATGCTCTTTTTATTGAGCCCCAGCACCGCCTCGGCATCGTTGCCGGCAATGTCGAGCGCCAACTTATCAATGACCACCTGGTCCTTGGTAGACGCATCGACGGAGACGACGCGGAAGTTGCCTTCCTGCATGGCCGGGTCAAACGGCCCAACCTTGGCAAAGTCCCACGGCTCCAAAATGCCCATAAGGCGAACATCCAGATAGTTTGCCCGCGGGTATGCCCAGTCGAGCACCTCGTAGTACACCAGGGTTTCCTTGCTCAGGCCCTTGCCCGGGAAGCTCGCCATCATGCGCAGATCGGCAAGCGCCATGGGGAAATAGAAGAGCATCATGTCGTTTTGGATCGCGTCTTCCACGTCGTGCCCGGCAAAGGCGTCGGGGTACTGACGCACCAGCTGCAGTGCGTTGGCACGTGCCTGCTGCGGCGAGATTTCGCAGGGAATGCCCTGCTCCGGCACATACTCCGCACCCACGCCCATGGTCAGACGCTTGCTGAAGGTACCGGGCTTGAGCAGGTCGGCAATGCCGATCTTATTGCCGCAGGACGGGCACTCAAACACACGCTGCGTTGACTCGCCCTCAAAGGACGCTCCGCAGAAGGGGCATGGAATGCTCACATGCGTGGCCTCTTGGAACTCTTGCGCCGTGCCGCGATCCTCCCACAGCAGATGTTCCAGGACCGACTGATTGCGCCAGTGCGAATTGAAGAAATACCAGTCCGGGTCCTCCGGGCGCTCGAGTTGCGACACATGCGTGAGCTTGAGCAGTCCATCCACTACCGTCAACGGCGTATGGCGAATGCCCAGGGCGCTCTTGGGCTCTCCGGCGTCCGCCTGCCACAGAATGACCACACTGCAATAAGCGCACTCAAAGCTGCGCTTAGCTTGGTGCGAGTACATAGGGCCGCCGCAGTTTTGACATTTAATGGCAAACATCTCGTCCATGGAAACGTCCTCCTTTGCACAGGGGCTGTCGACATTAAGTATGTCGAGCAAACAGGCACATGCCCATACCCATGTGGCCCAAAATGGACCGCCCGGGCAGACGAGAAGGCTCGCTCGTTAGCACCGGCAGACTATTGCTGCATTTTCTGAGCATCGGTGCACGGCGCCCCCGCACGAGCTACACTATCCCCTTAAACATGATTGTGAGGACGACCGCTATGCTATTTGTAAATCGGCTGGTACATACGCTTGTTCCCGGCAGCGAGGGCAAGCCGGTCGATGCATCTTGCCGCACCAACGCGGGTTTTGCCGCAAGCCTCATCTGCATTGGCCTCAACATCACTCTGTGCCTAGCCAAGGGCATCGCGGGCCTGCTTGCCGGCTCCGTCTCCCTCATCGCCGACGCTTTCAACAACCTCTCCGATGCCTCGAGCAACATCGTGAGTCTGCTCGGGTTCCGCCTTGCCAGCCGCCCGGCAGACGAGGGCCACCCTTACGGCCACGGCCGCTACGAGTACCTGGCTGGTCTGTTTGTCGCCGTCCTGGTTTGTGCCGTCGGCATCAACCTAATCCTCGAGTCGATCACCAAGATCATCAAGCCCTCGCCCACCGTGTATTCGGCGCTCTCCATGGCTGCCCTTGTTCTGTCCATGCTCGTCAAATTCTGGATGGCCGCGTTCAACCGCGCACTGGGTAACCGCATCGATTCCGAAACGCTCATCGCCACGGCGCAGGACTCCAAAAACGACGTCATCACCTCGGGCTCGGTCTTGGTGGCGGCGCTTATTTCGCAGACGACCGGCTTTGATCTCGACGGCTGGGCAGGCCTGGGTGTGGGCATCTTCATCTGCATCAGCGGTCTGGGCCTGGTGCGCGACGCCATCAGCCCGTTGCTGGGGCAAGCGCCCGACCCCAAGCTCGTCCAGGCAATCCGCGACAAGATCATGTCCTATCCGCAGGTCTTGGGCACACACGACCTGATGGTACACGACTACGGCCCCGGTCGTCAGTTTGCCAGCGCCCACGTAGAGATGCCCGGCGAGGGCGACGCATTTGAACACCACGAGATCCTGGACACCATCGAGCACGACATCAAGCGCCAGATGGGCATTGGTATCACGCTTGGTTTTGTGGTGGAACAGATACATGCCCGCCCATGCCCCGGCGCTGCCGCCCAGCAGGGCTGCGCCAAACAGTGCGGCTTCCGGCACGCGCCACTGGTGCCGCTTGGCTCGGCGTTTGTCCTCCGCCATCATCAGCAGCGCCGCCGCGTTGATAATAACCAGGTACCCCGCCAACATTGTAATGGCCATGGTCTTTCCTCTCTCTTTCTCATGGTTCAAGCCTTGAGCGGCTCTTACCGGTGTGCCTGCTCCCAGGTTTGCATGGCATCTAGCTGAGCCGGGGTGTGGAACCAATGCTCGCCCGGTTCGTATACCGTCAGTTCCGCATGGTGTTTTTGGGCAAACGCCGTCACCGTGTCCCGGCTTGTCATGGTGTCCTGCCCGGCGTACAGGATTGCTGTGGGGATCTGCCAGCCATCCAGCGGG
>CABTAA010000167.1 GCA_902482615.1 uncultured Collinsella sp. | reverse complement strand
AGAGACCGTTCACGCGCGCCCAGTACGTTCCTGCGGCAAATGTTTCGCCCTCGGCCATTGCCGTGCCCGGAGCGCCGTCCGCGTCGTGCACAAACTCGAGCTGGGCTGTGCAGGCATCGGTTTCGAGCTTGCCCTCGAGTGATGCCGCAATCTTGGCGCGCGCGTCTTCGCCGGCCTTAAGGCCTTCGAGTCCCTCAAAATGGGGCGTCAGCGCGCGTGGGTCGATATCGATGGGTACGGAGCCCTGCAGCCCTGTAGCGGTCTCGTTGCCCAGGGCGTCGACATCCACGTATTCAATGGCAAACGCATGGCCCGAAGCTGTCGCGTTGAGCGCGTTGCTGCTGTCGGCAAGGCGGAAATGACCCTCGCCAACGGTCTTGCCATCCTGGAATGAGGCATCGCTCAGCGAGTCGCCGTACGTCATGCGCATGCGGGTCGGGAGATAGTACGGGAGATAGTACGAAGCCGTCTGCTTGTGCTCCGTATCGTAATTGCGCTGATAGATGCTCCGGGCCAGCGCCGCATCAACAAAGTCGGATGCGATGATGCCAATGTGCTTGAGGTAATCTGACTTTGTATCCTCGATGCCGCTGGGATTGATGTACGGGCTCTTATACAGATGCTCGTTGACTACTCGTGCCGAGGTAAAAGGATTGCCTCCGTGCGACAAGCCCGTGCAGCTGGTGTAGTTGATAGACCAGCAACGCTCCAGGACTTTCTCCTTGGCCCCGTTATCGTCCTCGACATCTACCTCGTTGCGCGTGCGCCCGGACGTTTCCTTCAGCGCATTATCGACCCAGCTGAGCTTGTCGGTTCCCGTGAGTTTGTACTTGTCCTGGGCGTATACCTTGGTGCAATAGGGCTCTTTGTCGCCTGTTTCCCCCGCGGCTTCAAAGCCCCGCGCGTCTTGGACGAGACACATAGTGGCGCTGTCGGAGTGAGCCTTGATCTTGTCATCCCATTCGGTAAGGTCGAGGCCCCACGTGTGGCCGCTTACACTGTTGCCGGCGAGTCCAAATCGACGTAGCAGGACGATCTTTCCGCGCACCTCGCCCAGTGTGGGAACGCGGCTCGACGTATAGAACAGTTTGGGGTTGTCGTCCAAAACCTTGGCGAAAGCCGTCGTAACACTGTCATCGGTAGCCTCGTCGTTGCCTCGTGATACAAGCATGATGAGCGCTTCTGTCGGGTTTTCGTTCAAAAACGTTTTGAAGTAGCCTATGACATCGGAAAGATGCATAAAGTACGCGTCTTTTTTGAGCAGGTAGTAATCCCCGTGGTCGATACCGGGGTTGTCGCCCTTTCCGAGCCGGATATCAAAATAGCGAATGCCTTCGAGCAACTGCGTGGGAATGTAATCCTGCTGGCATTTTACTTGCGAGGATTGGGGCTCGGTGTCGTTGTCCACGCTACAGGTGCCCGAATCGTGCGTACCCGGGATGCTCAGCTCGTCGAGGAACTTGTTGTCGTCGACGTATCTCATCCAACATGGCCCATCGACGTAGCTGCTGTACGTGATCCAGTCGAGGCTGCTAACCGTGGCATCGTTCTTTTTCATGTCGTAACCGATAAGTTCGAGCTCCCACGGAATGCTCTTACTCTTATGGCAGATCTTATTGTTGTCCTGGTCTTCGCCGTCCGATTCTATTGCCAGGTACTTAATGTCTTTTTTCTCGGTTTCTTTCTCGACCGTGCGGTCTCGGATGATATAGGTTCCGTTTGATTGACGCTCGAACGCAAAAGAGCGGCTGGGCTTGCCGTCATGCTCGCCACTCCATACGTGGATGACCTTTCCGTCTTTGTCCGAGTCGCCATCGACCGACCAAATGCTGTAGCCCGTCTTTTTATGCTCTTCGAAATTGAGCAAGGTGCGGATAGCATACCAGTTTGTATCGTCATTCTTGGTCGTTACGTTCTCAAGGATGAGCTTGCTGGACGTGCCGTCATTAAACAGATGGCAGACGTTGCCGATGACGTTGCCGTCTTCGTTAACGCTTGCGGTACGAAAATAGCCCGCGGGGCGAAGGCGAATGACGAAATTGTCGAGGCTGACCGACGCTGTGGCAGCGTCGTCTGCAAATGCCGCTCGTGGGCCAATGCCCAATGCCGCGGTTTCGGGCAGGCTTGCAAGTGGCGACAACGCCGCGAGTCCAAGGCCCAACGTAAATGCTCGGCGGCTGATGGCGTGGTGTTCGGTCATAACTTCTCCATTCGTAGAGTGCGGTTATGCGATAGTTTTGGTCACTATACTGCTCAGATGTTTAAAGATGCTGGTTTAATTGTCTGCGCGGCGCAATAAATCGGCGGGCGGACGTGTTGGGGTGTTTGTCGTTTTCGTACTGTTGCTACATTTGGAGCGGTTCCGGCGTCCGGCATCCTCGCGTTCGTTGGCTACCGGCATAAGAAAGGGAGGGTCGGTTTACCGGCCCTCCCTGGGTACGAAGCGCTGGGGTACCGCCGCTTGTTAGCACTGCGCCCGTGTTTCCCGCTGCGCTCGCCAGTTACTTAGCGCTTGATCTCGATATCGTCGAGCTTGACGTCCATGGCCTCGGTCTTGGCCTCGGCGATGTCGTCGGCAAATTCCAGAGACTTCATCATGGTCTCGACGGCGTCCTTGTGCTCCTCGACGTTGTCGATGCGCACATACACGCTGCCACCGTCAACGTCGGTGAAGTACTCGGTCGTCACGCCGCCCGAGTGTGTGTAGGAAGCGTTGCGCCAGGTCTTGCCGTTGTACTTGACGGGGTCATTCTCGGTCCACTCAAAGCTGGCATTCCACTTTGCCTCGTAGTCGAACAGCTCGTCGGCGTTCTTGTCAGAGTCGAAGACGGGGATGAAGCGATCACTGGCGTGCTCGCTCTCGGTGAACTTAAACTGGGCCCTGTCGGCGGTGTCGCCGGCAACGTCGGTAATCTCGACGCCCTCGGGAACCTCGACCTTAAACCAAATGAAGTCGGTCCTCATATCCACGGCTGGCTTTTCTGCCCCGCCGCCACCGCCACTTCCGGTAGCGTCGCCGCTGCCACCGCAGCCCACCAGGGCAACCGCGGCAAAGAGACTGATGCAGAGGGTGAGAATCGCAAAGGCCTTCTTTTTCATGGTCGTGTCCTCCTCGATCTGTAATCGTCCATGGATTACCTGCCTTTACTGTACGCGTGGACGGCTCGCTAGGGTGGGCCATGTGTCCCATTCTGGGGGCTGGAATTGCGCCGACAAGTGGCAATATGTGCGGTCGCAAAAGAGGGGAGGGCCGATGCTGTCGGCCCTCCCCGGGGTGAGGTGCCCGTTGATTTAATGGGGCGCGCGTGCGTGGGCGTTGCCCCAACAGGTTCCTTGTTTATAGATATGCCTCAGTTTTTGACGTCCGGAAGTCTCGAAAGGTGGGCCATGTGTCCCATGTTTGCGTTGGCATGGCCTATCGTGTGCCATAGAAATCCGCGATGGCCAGGTGCGCTGACGCTCGCGTACTTATGGGCTAGACTTAGCACCATTACGTGATCGATGCGGTCGGCCGGCGTCGGCCGCCCGACCGATATATATGACTTGAAGGTGCGTGTGCGTATGAGCCAAGAGATGATGGATAAAACCTGTCGCGGTTTTGCCGAGGCGCTGGCCGCGCGCGAGCCAGTTCCCGGTGGTGGCAGCGCGAGCGCTTTTGTGGGCGCGCTGGGCGCCTCGCTGTGCGGAATGGTTGCCCGCTACGGTGCGACCAATCCCGCGCTTGCTGATCGTGCGGATGACCTGACGCGTGCGTTTGCCCAGGCAGACGAGTTGGCGCAGGAGCTTGTGGGTCTGGTCGCCGAGGACGTTCGTGCGTACGGCCAGGTGTCCGCTGCGTACGGTATTCCGCGTGAGGACCCGGCCCGACCGGCTGC
>CABTAA010000166.1 GCA_902482615.1 uncultured Collinsella sp. | reverse complement strand
GCAGGGGATCAGCTTGACCTGGTCGACGCCGGTGGCGTCCTCCAGGACGTGCTCGAGGGTGTCCTCGATCAGGCGGATGTTCACGTCGCCCGGGTTCTTGCCGGCGGTCAGCTCGTAGACGCGCAGGGTGCCCATGATGGCGGGGTGGATCGTGAACTTATCGACGTCGATCTGGGTGAAGACCGTGTCGAGGTGCATGAAGGCGCGCGAGACCGGGATGTCGAAGGCCAGGATGCGCTCGACCTTGGAGTCGGAGTTCCAGAAGATGTTCTGGGCCATGACGTCGATCGCGGCGGCCTGGGTGCGCTGGGAGATGCCGACGGCGAGGGTCTTCTCGTTGATGTTCAGCACGTCGCCGCCCTCGGTGTGGAACTGGCAGTCGCGGCGGAAGTACAGCGAGACGTCCTTGTAGTCGGGGTGGTACTTGAAGACGTACTTGCCGTACAGGGTCTCGCGGTTGCGGGTGACCGAGTACATGCGGTTGAGGTTGACGCCCTCGCCGACGACCGCGAACGGGTCGCGGGTGAAGTAGAGGTTGGGCATCGGGTCGATGATCAGGTCGGACTCGGACTCGGAGTTGACCAGGGAGTCGAGGGTCGTGGACGCCGTGAGGGGCATGTCGATCTCGGACTTGGTCATGCCGGCCATGGTCTTCTTGACGAACTCGAGGTTGTCCTCGATGGAGTCCAGCTTCTCGCGGACGATCTGCGGCATGTGCTGGCCGCGGATGCCGGCCTCGGCGATGTACTGGTCGGTGAACTCGGCGCGGGCGCCGGGGACCTGGTCGAACACCTCGGCGACGAGGTTCTCGAGATAGAGGACCTCCACGCCCTGGTCCCTCAGGATCTGGGCGAAGGTGTCGTGCTCCTGCTGCGCGACCTCCAGGAACGGGACGTCGTCGAACAGGAGTCGCTCGAGCTCGTCGGGCGGCAGGTTGAGGAGCTCGTCGCCGGGACGGTGCAGGCAGACCTTCCTGAGCTTGCCGATCTCGGAAGGCACGTGCAGACCTTTCGTCATGGCCTCCTACCTTTCTTTCGGGCCCTACTGGCCGAATGTATCAGCGGCCCTCCGTATGGGACGCTGCTTGCTGACAGCTCTAGTTATATCCAAAAACCACCTGCAATTCCACCTCGCCCCCGAACGGTCAGCAAAGTGCGATGAACGGTATATCGCATATGATTCCCCCATGATGCACTTCGGTTCTCTAAAGCAGGTTTTCAAAGGTAAATGTTCTTTTTTCTAAGGAATTAAGCTAGATTGCACAAATATTTTCATGTTTAGAAATTGCATAGCTAAAACGGTTTTCTGCATATATATGTCGTTTGTCCATGATTCAATTTGGATTCGATTATATTCAGCTCGCAATCATTCTTATTCATACATCCTCACCAGTTGAGTATGGATATAGATTGTTTCCAAACGAGTTGGGCAGTTAGTTGCATGCCTTGGCAGCGTAAGAAGTAGGTAAAGATACCGTTCACGCAATACGTCCGTGCCAGCGGTCGACTAAATTGAGACAATAGTGAAAAGTGTTAGGCTACCGTCCTCTACGGGGACTGAACGGACAGATGCATATGCCGAGCAAAATCGAAAAGAAGCAAGCCGCCGCAAAGCTGCGCAAGCCGCCGCGCGACTTCTCGTACACGCAAAACCGAGAGCTTAGCTGGCTGCGCTTTGACAACCGCGTGCTTGACGAAGCCTTCGATGAGACCGTTCCGCTGTTCGAGCGTCTAAAGTTCGTGTCGATTTTCGAGTCTAACCTCGACGAGTTTCTCATGGTGCGCGTGGGCGGCCTGTCCGACCTGGCAGAGCTCAAAAAACAACCTGTCGACAACAAGAGCAATATGACCGCCTCCGAGCAGGTCGATGCTGTCATGGCCGAAATGCCCGGGCTCCTTACCCGTTGGGAGTCCATCTTTAAGAGCATCGAGGGCAAGCTCGATACCTTGGGCGTTCACCGCGCCCGCATCGATTCGCTTACGCCCGAGGAGCACACCTTTGTAACCCGCTACTTCCAGGCCTACGTGTCGCCGGTCATCTCGCCGCTGGTCATCGATCCTCGCCACCCCTTCCCCAACCTGCGCAATGGCGCGCTCTATCTGGCCTGTGGTCTGGACGGCGCCACCGACGAGGAGAGCCTGCTGGGCCTTATCGAGATTCCCGCCTCGATGAACCGCGTGGTCGAGATCCCCTCGCCCACCGGCACCTACTCCTACATCTTGCTCGAGGACGTCATCCTCGCCTGCCTGGACAGCTGCTTTGGCTCCTATAAGCCGCTGGATCGTGCGCTGATCCGCGTCACCCGCAACGCCGACATCGATCCGGACGGCGAGGGCGTCGAAGAGGAGGAGGACTACCGCCAGCACATGAAGCGCATCCTCAAGAAGCGCCTGCGTCTGCAGCCGGTAGTACTCGCGGTCTCGGGGTCGCTCGAGAAGGCAACGCTCAAGACCATCCGCAAGGCGCTCGAGCTTTCGCGCCGCTCTGTCTTTACCTGCGATATCCCGCTCGACCTGGGCTACGTCTTTGGCATTGAGGGCAAGATTCCCGAGCACCTGCGCAACGAGCTGCTCTTTACGCCGTTTAGGCCGCAGCCCAATCCCACCATCGACATGACCCGCTCCATCCGCGAGCAGGTGCTGCAGCACGACAAGCTGCTCTTTTATCCCTACGAGGCCATGAACCCCTTCCTGGATCTGGTGCACGAGGCCGCCTACGACCCCGAGTGCATCTCGCTGCGCATCACGCTCTACCGCGTGGCCAAGCAGAGCCGCCTGTGCGAGTCGCTGATCGATGCTGCCGAGAACGGCAAAGAGGTCACGGTGCTCATGGAACTTCGTGCCCGCTTTGACGAGCAGAACAACATCGAGTGGGCCGAGCGCCTGGAAGAGGCCGGCTGCACCGTCATCTATGGTTCCGAGGGCTTTAAATGCCACTCAAAGATCTGCCAGCTCACCTATCGCGAGGGCATGGCGCTAACGCGCCTCACGCTTTTGGGCACCGGCAACTTTAACGAGAAGACGGCCAAACTCTACAGCGACTTTATGCTCATGACAGCCCATCCCGGCATCGGCGAGGACGCCAACCTGTTCTTCCGCAATCTGTCGCTGGGCAACCTGCGCGGCGACTACCGCTTCCTGGGTGTGGCGCCCGTCGGACTGAAACCGCTCATCATGCGCGGGCTTGACCGCGAGATCCAGCGCGCCCTTGCCGGCGAGCCCGCCCGCGTGTTCTTTAAGCTCAACTCGCTGACCGACCGCGAGGTTATCGACAAGATCGCCGAGGCATCGTGTGCCGGCGTGCGCGTAGACATGATCATCCGCGGCATCTCGTGCCTCAAGCCCGGTGTTCCGGGCAAGACCGAGAACGTGCATGTCCGCTCCATCGTCGGACGCTTTTTGGAGCACGCGCGCGTCTATGCTTTCGGCGTGGACTCGGACATGATTTACCTGAGCTCGGCAGACATGATGACGCGCAACACCGAGCACCGCGTGGAGATTGCCTTCCCCGTGCTCGACCCCACCTGCCGCGCCCTAGCGCACGAGTACATGGGCATGCAGCTGCGCGACAACGTGAAGGCCCGCAGCCTCACGAGCGACGGCACCTGGGTCCCCGTGGAGCGTGCAGAGGGTGAGAAACCCTTCAACTCGCAGGAAGCCCTGCTGGAGCGTGCCTATCGCAACGCCGAGGCCGCCGCGCAGCAGCGCGCACAGGAGAAGGAACGTGTGGCCGAGGAGGCCATTCAGGCCGAGGTTGAACACGGGGCAGCTGCCAAACCGGAAGCGGTTGCAGCTCCCCCGGTGAATGAGCCCGAGGCTGCCGCAGAGCCCGCCGTGGAGAAAGCGCCCGAGCCCGCTACTGCGACTCCGGAGCCCGCCGCCGAGGCCAAGCCCGC
>CABTAA010000165.1 GCA_902482615.1 uncultured Collinsella sp. | reverse complement strand
CAGGTTGGACGGAGCCGCCTCGGGAGCGGGCTTCTCGACCAGGCCGCCAATGCGCCAAACGGCGCCGGGCTCGTCGTCTGCGGCATTCTCAAAGCCCTCGAGAGAGCCCACGCGATCGCCGGCGATGACGCCATAGCGGCTGACTTCCTCGGGAGCGCACGCGGCAACGGCGATAACCGAAGCGCCACCGTGCTCCTTGGAGACGGCCAGCATCTTGTCGCAGATGTCGCGGTTAGGCACAACGTAGTCGCCCAGAAGAACCAGGAAGTTCTCCCCTGCCACAGCGTCGGCGGCAGAGCGAATGGCGTGACCGAGGCCCTTGGGCTCGTACTGATAACGGAAGTCGACCGGCATACCGCCCGCATGGGCGACAGCGTCGGCGTAGGCGTCCTTACCGCGCTCGCGCAGCAGGTTCTCGAGCGAACGGTCGGGCTGGAAGTAGTTCAGCAGCTCGGGCTTGCCGGGCGAGGTAACGATGATGGCGTCGTCGACCTCCTCGGGGTCGAGCGCCTCCTCGACGACATACTGGATGACCGGCTTGTCGAGAACCGGCAGCATCTCTTTGGGCGTGCACTTGGTGCCAGGCAGAAAACGCGTGCCAAGACCGGCGGCGGGGATGATTGCCTTCATATTATTCAAGGATCCTTTCGCAGGCGCAGGATGCGCCCTGTGCGTGCGGCACGGCGGCCGCAGACCAAATTGCGATACCGAATTATCTTACCGCTGCTAATTAACGTTAATGCAGGCAAGCGCCATTCTTCAGCAGGTCAACGCAAATTATTGCTCGAATGGTGCAATTTTATCGCCCAACGGTAGCGACCCCAAAGCACCGCAAACGAAAGCAATTTGCATACCGAGTCAGCAAAATAGAGGGGCTAATAACAAAAAAGACGGGGCTCGCAATGCGAACCCCGTCTGCAAAGAAATCTGGCGAGAAAGCCTGATTACTTGAGGGTGACAGCAGCGCCAGCAGCCTCGAGCTTCTCCTTGGCAGCCTCGGCGTCCTCCTTCTTGGCACCCTCGAGAACAGCCTTGGGAGCGCCCTCGACGACCTCCTTGGCCTCCTTCAGGCCAAGGTTGGTGAGCTCACGGACGGCCTTGATGACCTGGATCTTGTTGTCGCCGAAGCCCTCGAGCACGACGTCAAACTCGGTCTTCTCCTCGGCCTCAGCAGCGCCAGCAGCGGGAGCGGCGACAACAGCGGCAGGAGCAGCGGCGGAAACGCCGAAGGTGTCCTCGATAGCCTTAACGAGCTCGGAAGCCTCGAGAAGGGTCATTTCCTTAAGAGCATCGATGATCTCATCGGTGGTAAGCTTAGCCATTTCTAAGTCCTTTCGGTTTCCGTGTCTGTGCACGGAGATCAGTTAAAACACGGCGCGAATGCGCCAAGGGTGCGGCGTTGCCGCCGCGGGTGAAAACAGCGACTAGGCTGCCTTCTGCTCGGAGACCTGCTGGATCGAACGAGCGAGACCAGAGGAAACGCCGTTGACGCAGACAGCGATGTCGCGAGCGAAACCGGAGATGAGACCGGCGATCTGGCCGAGAAGCTGATCCTTGGTGGGCAGCTCGGCGATAGCCTTAACATCATCAGCGGAAACGGCCTTGCCGTCGGAGATACCGCCCTTGATCTCAAGGACGCCCTTGGACTGAGCGGAGAAGTCCTTAAGGGCCTTAGCGGCCTCGACCGGCTCGGACTCGTAGAACACATAAGCGACGGGGCCGGCGAGGATCTCGTCGATCTCGGGCTGCTCCTGGTTCTTGAGGGCGATCTTGACCAGGTTGTTCTTGTAGACCTTCATCTCGGCGCCGCACTCGCGAAGCTGATGACGCAGCTCCTGAGCCTGCTTAACCGTCAGACCGTTGTAGTTGACGACGAACAGACCGGCGTTCTCGGCGATACGGGACTCGATCTCTGCAACCTTGTCGATTTTGTACTGCTGGGGCATGAATTACACCTCCTCGAATTCTTTCCGGGCACGGTCCGCCACAAGGACGTGACGGGGGCATGTCCAAAAAGAAAGCCCCCGCGCTGCATGAGCGACGGGGGCGAGAAGACATATCTACTCGACCACCTCGGCTGGCGGGAAGTCCCATTAAGCTCGCGGGTAAGACCCGTTTGCGCCGGCTGTCTCTGGCAGCGGATTCGTGCGTGAACCGAAAGTATTATGGCGGGGACCCCGGCGTCGGTCAACGGACACGAGGATTCGTACACAAACCCTGCATACGCTCCGACCGGGAGGGGCAGGGCGAGTTTTCCGCTCGGTCAAGTCCTGGGCTCGCACGAAGGCCACATTAAGTGGCCTTCGGCTCGTGCGGAATCTACGGAAAACTCGCCCTGCCCCTCCCGGCCGGAGCTACGTTGCCTTTGCTGCGAATCCTCGTGTCCGTTGAGCGACGCGCCCCACTCATAATGCTTGGGTCGGTGGGCTGATGATTTTGGGTCCCGTTGGGCTACAGGGTTGAAACGAAGTTGGACAGGCGGCTGAGGCCTTCGTCCAGATCTTGGTCGGAGACGCAGTAGCTTAGGCGGATGTGGCCTTCGGTGCCGAAACAGTCGCCCGGGACTAGGGCTACGTTTGCTTCTTTGATGGCTTTGATGCAGAAAGCTTCGCTGGTTAGGCCGAACTTTTTGATGCTCGGGAAAGTGTAGAAGGCTCCTGCGGGCTCTACTACGTCGAGGCCCATGGCGTCTAAAGCTGCGAGCACGCGTTCGCGGCGGGCTCGGTAGACTTTGAGCATGGGGGTTGGGTCGACGGTGAGGGCTCGGGCTGCGGCGTCCATTTCGAAGGAGACAGCACTCGATACTAAGTATTGGTGGGCCTTTGCGATCTCGGCGATGACGGGGGTTGCCGCTGCGAGCCAGCCCAGGCGCCAGCCGGTCATAGCCCAGGGCTTGGAGAAGCTCTCGATGACTACCGTCTGCTCACGAAGCTCCGGGTGGCGCTGGGCAAAGCGCTCGTAGCCGTCCACGTAGACCAAGCGGTTGTATACGTCGTCGCAGATTACGTAGATGCCCGCCTGCTCCGCTACGCGCGCCACGGCGTCGAGCGATGCTGCGTTGAGGATGCAGCCCGTGGGGTTGTTGGGCGAGCAGATGACGATGGCCTTGGTCGCCGGCGTCACGCAAGCACGAAGCGCATCCTCGTCAATCTGAAATTGCGCAGGCTCCGTATCCAAAAAGACCGCTTTGGCGTGATTGGCCACGACGATGCTCTCGTACAGGCCAAAGGCCGGCGTGGGGATAATGACCTCGTCGCCGGGGTTGAGCATGGCCATGAATGTTGCCGACAGGGCCTCGGTCGCGCCGTCGGTCAGGATGACCTCGTCGGCCGAAAACGTAAGGCCCGCGCCCCCCATGTAGGCAGACAACGCCTCACGCAGGGCGGGGCGACCGTTGTTGGGCGGATAGTGCGTGTCACCGCGGTCCAGTGCGGCGGTCACCTCGGCGCTAATCACATCGGGCGTGGGAAAATCGGGCTCGCCGAGCGCGAGCGCGACGCACCCCGGATGCCGGGCGGCGAGCGCGTTAATCCGGCGGATACCGGAGGGCTTGAGCATGGCAAGCGAGGTATTCATGGGCAGACGCATGGCGTTCCTTTCGTAAGGGTTGCACTAGGATAGCGCGGCGGGGCGCCACCAGACGGTGTAACCTAAACGGAAACGAGCCGGAAAGGAGATGGCATGGAGACGACCGCGCGCGGCGACGTACCAAAAACACTGCACACCATTGCGTATATCAGTATTCCCAATAGCGCCGATCTTGAGTTTTTGCTTTGGGACCTGCAGGATGCCATCGCCGCCTATGCCCGGTTTTCCGGCACCGCACTCCCCCGCCCGGTCGACTTGAAGGCAAATGACGCCGGCAGCGTTGCCGATGGCATCGTGCTGGCTATTGAAGATGTGGCTGACGATGAGACGTTGACAGCCATCGAGCGGGCGCTTGAGCGC
>CABTAA010000164.1 GCA_902482615.1 uncultured Collinsella sp. | reverse complement strand
GGTATGCGCCAGCGCGTGATGATTGCCATGGCGCTTGCCGGTCATCCGCGACTGCTGATTGCCGATGAGCCCACCACGGCACTCGACACCACCACCCAAAAGCAGATCCTCGACCTACTGCGCGACCTCAACCGCACCGAGAACATGGCGGTGCTTTTTATCAGCCATGATTTGGGTGTCGTCACGAGCATCTGCTCGCGCGTGCACGTCATGTATCTGGGTCAAATCGTAGAAGAGATCGACGCCTGCGGCCTTATGGAGCGCCCGAGCCACCCGTATGCCCAGGGGCTCATCGCGAGCATTCCGCCGCTCGAAGGCGAGCGAGTTGACACGCTGGCGGATATTCCGGGCACGGTGCCGCCGCTTACGGCAATACCCTGTGGATGCCGCTTTGCGCCTCGTTGCGCCCGGGCGGACGAGCGTTGCCGCGCGCAGGAGCCTCCGCTGTTTGCCGTGAATGCGTGCGACCGGTCTAAATGCTGGCTTGTCGAGAAAGGGGAGTGCCATGGCTGTTGATAGCGAAGCCCTGCTTAGGGTCTCACGTCTGACTAAAACGTTTCCCATGCCGGGCTCAGGTTTTAAGCGTCAGGCCTTTACCGCCGTGGACGATCTGTCGTTTGAGATCGCACCGGGCGAGATCTATGGCCTGGTTGGCGAATCCGGATCGGGCAAGTCGACGACTGGACGCCTGATCTGTGGTCTCGAGCGTGCGGATTCCGGCTCGATTGTCTATCGCGGGCACGACCTCGCCACGATGTCGGAGCGCGAACGCAAGCCGTTTCGCCGCGAGATCCAGCTGGTATTCCAGGATAGCTCTACGGCTTTTGACCCGCGCAACCGTGTCGGCCGCATTTTGGAGGAGCCGCTGATTATCGCCGGCGTGCGCGATGCGGATGAGCGCCATGAGCGCGCGCTCTCGGCCCTGGCCTCGGTCGGCCTTCTGGCAGAGCATTACGACCGCTATCCGCATGACCTTTCGGGGGGACAGCGTCAGCGACTCAATCTGGCACGGGCGCTTATTTGCGAGCCGCGCCTTGTGGTATGCGACGAGCCAGTCTCGGCGCTTGACGTGTCCGTTCAGGCCCAAGTGCTCAACTTGCTTCGCGACCTGCAGCGCACGACGGGCGTGGCGCTGCTGTTTATCACGCATGATATGCGTGTGGTTCGGCATATGTCCGATCGGATTGGCGTGCTCTACCACGGTCGTCTTGTCGAGGAAGGCGCGGCCGAGGATGTGATCGCGCACCCGAGCGATCCGTATACGCAGGAGCTTATCGACGCCATTCCCTAGAGGATGCTTCCTTTTGGGTATGGCGTGGGTTCGTTGTTTAATTGTCGGTATTATCGGTGCAAGAGAGGGGAACTACTATGGCCGATATCGAGGAACAGCCGTTACCGAGCACGTTTGAGGAGTTCAACGAGCAGCGCAAGGCGGCGTTTATTCGCGTCAAGGATTACAAGCAGGCGGGTAATCGCCTGGTCGGCTTTTTGTGCAGCTATACGCCGCTCGAGATTATCGATGCCGCGGGCGCTGCAAGTGTGGCCTTGTGCGGCACATCCGACGAGGTGATTCCCGAGGCCGAGAAGGTGCTGCCGGCAAATTTGTGCCCGCTCATCAAGTCGACGTACGGTTTTGCCTATTCGCAAAAGTGCCCGTTTACGTACTTTAGCGACATGATCATCGGCGAGACCACCTGCGACGGCAAGAAGAAGATGTACGAGCTACTCAACGAGCTCAAGCGCACGCACATCCTGCATCTTCCGCAGGGTCGCGATCGTGCCTACGAGCGTGAAGGCTGGTACGAGGAGTGCCGCCTGCTCAAGGAGGAGCTCGAAGGTTTCTACGGCATCACGATTACCGACGATGACCTGCGCGCTGCCGTCCGTCGTCGCAACCGCTTGCGTGCGGCCCAGCTCGACATGTTTGCGCTGCAGGCCAACCAGCCGGCGGCCATGAGCGGTGTCGACCTGATGAGCACCATGTTTGCCGGTACGTTCAGCTTTGATATCGAGGCCTATACGCAGCAGCTGGAACAAAAGGTTGTCAAGCTGCGCGAGGCCTACGACGCGGGCGAGCGCCCGGTCGCGGCGGATGCCAAACGCATTCTGATCACCGGCTGCCCGGTGGGGGGCGTGATCAATAAGATCGGTCGCACCATCGAGTCCAACGGCGGTGTGGTCGTGTGCATGGACGACTGCTCGGGCGAGCGCACGGCGGCCATGATGATCGACCCGGAGGCTCCTGACATCCTGCGCGCCATCGCCGACCGCTACCTGGACATTAACTGCTCGGTCATGACGCCCAACGACGGTCGTATGGAAAACACACTGGCCATGTGCGAGAAATATCACGTCGATGGCGTGGTCGAAAACGTGCTCCAGGCCTGCCACACCTTTAACGTGGAGAGCGCGCGCATGCAGGAAGCTGTCGAGGGTGCGGGTATTCCGTATATGAAGATCGAGACCGACTACAGCAACGGCGACATGGGCCAGATCGAGACGCGCATCGCCGCCTTCATCGAAACCCTCTAGCTTCCTCAGGCACCGGATCTTGCCCCTCAAACCGTCGCCTGCGTACCCAAAGTACGCTGCGCTCCTCTTTCGGGGCAATCTCCGGCACCTGAGAAACCTAGAGCTAAGGCGCCTGAACGTGCCGCTACCTTTGATGTTTAGATTGGGAGAGAGCCATGATAGGGATCGGGATCGATATCGGGTCTACGGCGGCTAAGGCCGCTGTGGTCGATGGGGAGGGTTCGGTGGCATGGACGTGCGTGCAGCCAACCGGGTTCTCCTCGGTCGATGCGGCGGAGCGTCTGCGCGGCGAGCTTGCCGCGGCTGGCTATGACGTGGCTGCCGACGACGTGCGCGTGATCGCGACCGGCTACGGCCGTGTCGCCGTGCCCTATGCGCACAAGGTCGTGACCGAGATCACCTGCCACGGCACCGGTGCCGTGCGTCTGTTTGGCGACTACGGCACCGTGATCGACGTGGGCGGTCAGGACACCAAGGTCATCCAGCTTAAAAGTGGCCGCGTGGCCAAGTTTGCCATGAACGACAAGTGCGCCGCCGGCACGGGGCGCTTTTTGGAGATCATGGCCGACCGCCTAGGAATTTCCCAGCAGCAGATGGCCGACCTGGCGCGTTCCGGCGAGCCCACCAAGATCAGCAGCATGTGCACGGTGTTTGCCGAAAGCGAGGTCATCAGCCTGATCGGTCGCGGTGAGCCGCGCGAGAACATTGCGCGTGGCGTGATCGACAGCGTGGTCTCGCGCGTGGCGACCATGGCCGGGCAGGCCGCGGGCGCCCCGTACTACCTGACCGGTGGCCTGTGTGAGAACGCCTTCGTGGTGGAGCGGTTAGGCGAGCTACTGGGGTCGCCGGTGACCACCTCGCCCCAGGCTCGCTTTGCCGGAGCGATCGGCGCGGCTGTCCGCGCCCCCGCCTTGGCCTAGGGGTGTACCGCTACATGCGCATCCTCAATATCTCGGCACAAAAACCAGATAGCACCGGCAGCGGCACCTACCTTGCCGCGCTCGTGCGCGAGCAGATCGAGACGGGGCATCGCGCCGCCGTGCTTTGCGGCGCGGCACCGGGTGATACCCAAGGCGAGCTGGACCGGCGTGCTGCCGTGTTTGCCGTACCGTTCGAGTCGCCCGAGCTGCCGTTTCCCATCTGCGGTATGTCCGATGTCATGCCCTATCCCTCCACACGCTATCGTGACCTGACGCCTTCGATGCTCAAGGCATTTGAGCGGGCATTTGCTGCTGCAATCGATCGTGCGGTGGCTGAGTTTCGGCCCGATCTGGTGATTTGCCATCACCTGTATCTGGTGACCGCATTGGCGCGCGAGTGCGTCCGGGGCGTGCCGGTTGTTGCCGTGTGCCATTCGACCGACCTGCGCCAGCTGCGTTCGCATGCGCTCGAACGCGATCGCATCGTAAGCGCGGTTCGTCGGCTCGAT
>CABTAA010000163.1 GCA_902482615.1 uncultured Collinsella sp. | reverse complement strand
TTTCCCTACACGACGCTCTTCCGATCTCGAGCACCAGGTCAACGTTGGTTGGGACTTCGGAGTCGCAGAGCATCATGCCGCTGTTGTCGGTCGTTGCCGTGGCGATATTCCACATGCGCGACGCAACACTGCGTGCGATGGGGTCCTCGCCGATAACGGCAATCTGGAAGCGCTCGAGCACGTTGGCGGCGCGAGCAAAACCGATGCGGGACTCGGCTTCGGTGACCGAGGGCTTGCCCTCCCACACATGGTGCAGGCGGTTGATGTAGGCGTAGGTGTCCTGGAAGGCCATGCCGTCGGCAAACAGGCCGACATTTTCCTGGAACTGCTGCAGGGCGGCCTCGGTATGCGGACCAAAGTAGCCGTCGTCTTCGCCACAGGCAAAGCCCAAAACGTTGAGAGCGCGCTGCAGGGCCTGCACATCGGCGCCATGGAAATTGGGCATGCGCAGATAGAGGGTGCGGTCGCCCAGCTTATACGAAGCGTCTACAAGGGCGCTCCAACAGGGGGTATCGACGGCATGACCGGCAGCAAGGCCGCTGTCGAGCCTGAAGGTGCTGACGGCCTGCTCAGTGGTGGCTCCAAAGTACTTGTCGGTGACTTCGGCGGCATCAATCGTGTAGCCGAGCTGCAGGAGACGAGACTGCACGTCCTCGACGGCTGCTCCTTGCATGCCCGTTGTAATAGGTTCCATGAACGAACCCCTTTCGGCGTACCATTCGTACTATTTGAGCGTCGGTCGGATAGACAACGCAAAGGGATGCATAAACATGCACTCAACAGTGTAGCAACTTCTACCCAAAAACGCTGCTGACAGGTTTAATGGCCCCCGTTAGTTAAGGCGCTCCACAAAGAAATCTGCCATGGAGAGGAACAGCTCGCGTGCGTGCGGATCAAGCTCAACGTTCTCGATGGCCGCTTTGGCCTTAGCGGTCAGGTCCAACGCGTAGGTGTGGGCGTAATCGATGGAGCCGGTCTTCTGGAAGATCTCCACGGCGCGTGCGAGCTGCGCGGGATCATCGATGCCCGAGGAAAGAATCGCCTCGACCTCGTCGTGGTGGCGCTCATCAGAGAGGGCGTGTACGGCGACAAGCGTGCGCTTGCCCTCGGTGATGTCGGTGCGGAAGTCCTTGTTGGCGGCTTCCTTAGTGCCGACAAGGTTGAGCAGGTCGTCCTGAATCTGAAAGGCAAGGCCTGTGTGCAGGCCAAAGGCGCGCAGCGCTTCGATTTGCTCATCGCTGCCGCCGCCGATAATGGCTCCGGCGGCAAGCGGTGTGGCTCCGCTGTAAAACGCGGTCTTGTGCGTCGCCATGTCCAGGTAGTCATCAACCGAGATATCAAAGCGCCCGTCACGGACCCAACCCAGGTCGAGTGCTTGACCCTCAATGGTGCGGACGATCATCTCGGTAAGCTCGTGGAGCACGCGCAGCTTCACGTCGGACTCCAGCGTAGGGTCGTCGAGAACCGTCTTGGTGACCATGGTGAGCGCCAGGTCGCCACAATTGATGGCAAGGCCCGTGCCCTCGGTAAGGTGCATGCAGGGCTTGCCTCGACGAAGCTGTCCGTTGTCGGCGATGTCGTCGTGGATCAGCGCGCCCGACTGGAAATGCTCGATGGCTGCCGCGGCGCTGCGGGCGCTCTCAAAGCTACCGCCCACTGCGGTTGCGGCGAGCATGCAGATAAGCGGGCGGTGGCGCTTGCCGGCGTTGGCCGTAAAAGCCGAGAGCGGCGCGTACAGGTAGCGCTCGATATCGGCAGAGGTCGCCTGTCCGTCAAAGAACGTGGCCAGATAGTCGTTAATCTGGTCAAAGTGCTGGGCTAAAAAGCTGGTAAACGGACTGGACACGGGTTCTCGCATTCTTTCTGAGGTTGCATTGGTGCAATATGCAGACAACATATTGCCACATCAGGGCGTTTGGCGCGGCAGTTTTGGCGATTTAGGACAACGGGCGTGCGTTTGATGGAGCGCGCCTAAATCAGCCTAAAATGCTCGAGCGCCGCAACGACACCGTCGTGATCGACGGTGTCGGTCACGTAATCGGCCTTATCCTTGAGATAGTCCGGTGCATTGCCCATGGCGATACCGACATCGACGGCGCTCATCAGCGAGACGTCATTGCTGGCGTCGCCGATGCCGTATACGGTTCCGTGGTGGGGATCGAGGGCGTCGAGTACAGACTGGATGCCCCCGCGCTTCGTGCATTCGCGGGGCGAGATTTCGGTTACCTCGAGTTCGAGCTCGTTAAAGCACAGCAGCGGCTCAAGTGCCTTATCTTGAGCGATGTGGTTAGCGAGCGATGTAGACATCAAGATCTTGTAAGCACTGTAATGTTGCAGCTGCGTGACTGCGTCGCCCAGGGTGCGCGCGTATCCGGGAGCATCGGGGGCATCGGCACTCATGCGCACGACGCCGTTGAGGCCCTCAAAGCGGATGACCTCGCCCGATTGCTCAAGGTAGGGGGCAAGACGCTGCAGCACGCTGGGCGTCATCGACAGATCGCGAATTGCGTGTCCGTTGATCTCGGCGTAACCGCCCGCAAGACAGACGATGCCGGTCCAGGGCAGCTCTAGAAGTTTGGGGTGGATGCAGCTGAGGGTGCGTCCTGTGCAGATAAAGGCCATGTTGCCATTTGCAACGAAATCGCGGATGGCCTGCGAGACCGCCTCGTTGGGATAGGGGGACAGGTCGCGCTCGCTCTCGGGAAGCTCTTGTGCCGCTCGAGGGTCTTGCCAGGCGAGCGTTCCGTCGATATCGAAGAAGCAAATATCGCCGCGCTTATGGGCTGCGCTGGCGGCAGGGGAGGGCGAGGTGGTGGGCACAAATTCCGGCTCGAGGCCCATGATCTGGTCAAAATGCTCTTTAACGCGGGGAACGGAGATGCCGATGACCACCTGGGCGGTCTTGCCCGTAATGATGAGGCCCTTGGCGCCCACCGCGACAAACGACGCGTTATCTGCAACGATGGAAGGGTCTGCGACCTCGACGCGCAGGCGCGTGGCGCAGTTGGTTGCGCCCACGATATTGCCAACGCCACCTAAAAGCTGAATTACCCGCTCAGCGAGGACGTGATCTTGATCGGATCGACTATCGACCTCGTCATTGGGGGATTGCTCTTTGGCAAAGTCGCTTCCCGTTAAACAATCGATTGCCGCGCGATTGGCAACATGATCCTCGCGGCCCGGTGTCTTAAGGTCATAGACCAAGATGAGTGCTCGAAAACTAACAAAAAAGATGAGGCTAAAGGCAAGGCCGATACCGAGCGCCAAAAGATAGGCACCGGCATGCGTGCGCATGAGCGGAATAAAGTTGAAGGCTGCCATCTCCATGAGGCCGCCCGAGAAGATGCCGACGATGCCAAAGAGATTCATGGTTGTGGCAAGGCAAGACGATAAGACGGCGTAGAGCAAAAAGAGCCCGGGGTGGGTGAACATAAAGAGAAACTCGAGTGGCTCGGTAACGCCGCAAACCACCGAGGCGATGATGGCGGGAACAAGGATGACCCTGAGGCCGGCGCGGCGCTCGGGTTTTGCGGTGGAGTAGAACGCAGCTGCGATGGCAGGAAGGCCAAAGAGCTTGACCCAGCCGGTGGCGGTAAAACCGGCCCACGGCGCAAGTTCATTAAGGGGGCGCGTGCTATGGGAGAGGATGGGGAGCAAGCTGCTCCATGTGGCGTAGATGCCGTCGTTAATGACCAGGTTGTCGTAGTAGATCGGCATGTAGAGCAGGTGGTGCAGGCCAAAGGGCTCGAGTGCTCGTTCTAAAAAGACAAAGATGCCCACGCCAAAGGGACCGACGCCTGCAAGCGCGTGACGCAGCGTATCGGTTACATCGTATACGTAGGGCACGATGGCGGCCGAGATAGCAGCAAGGGCAAACACGGCAAAAAAGCTGATGAGGTAGACCAGCGAGGAGCCCGAGAAGGTGCCGAGCCAATCGGGAACCTTGGCATCGTAGAAGCGGTCATGGATGGCAACGACGGTTGCCGATACCGCC
>CABTAA010000162.1 GCA_902482615.1 uncultured Collinsella sp. | reverse complement strand
AGGCGCCGATAATGGTGACGACCTCGCCGGGATTGACGGACAGGTCGATGCCCTTGAGTACCTCGAGCGAGCCGAAGCTCTTGCGCAGGCCCTCGACGCGGATGAGCGGCTTATTGGTCTGTGCGGCGGCCGCAACGCCGGTAATGGCGGGATCTGCCCTGATGATTCTCCTCGTCTTGAGCCTAGTTGGAGCTGGGCAGCGTGACCGGAGCCTCGGCGCCGAGCTTTTTGCCAAAGGCCTCGAGCAGGCGGCTCGCCACGAGCGTCAGGATCAGGTAGACCACGAGCGCCACGCAGTAGACCTCCATCTGGCGATAGTACACACCGGCGACGGTGGTGGTGGCGTACATGAGGTCGAACACGCCGATAACCGAGAGCACCGACGAATCCTTGATGTTGATGATGAGCTCGTTGGTGAGCGCCGGAATCGCGTTTTTAATGCCCTGGGGGAACACGACTTTGCGCATGGCTTGCCACTGCGACAGGCCCAGCGAGCGTGCTGCCTCGGCCTGGCCGGGATCGATGGACTCGATGCCGCCGCGCAGGACCTCCATCATGTAGGCGGTGGAGTTGAGCGAGATGGTGACGAGGCCGGCGGTGAAGGTGCTCCAAATCTGGTTGGCCTGAGCGGTCTCGAAGCCCATGCCGCGCAAAACGGTGAAGCCCGCGTAATAGATGAGCAGACCCTGGACCATCATGGGCGTGCCGCGCACGATGGTGGAGTAGACGGTCGCAAAGCCGCGGCCGATACTCTTAAAGAAGCGCACCAGGTCGTTATCCACGCGGTCGAACGTCTGAATACGCAGGAACACAAAGAGCAGCGCCAGGAAGAATGCGATGACTGTGCCGAAGGTGGCAAGCGCGATGGTGATCTCGATACCGCGAATGAAGAAGTCGCCGCTCTTGTAGGTCATGTAGACCAGGCTCGACAAAAAGTCGCTGGGGTTGGAATCCGAGACAATGCTCACCTGCACCAGGTCGATAAACGACATGACGCAGCGGTCGATAAAGAAAACTGCCGCGATGGCGACCACGACGTAGCTGCCTAAGCGTGCTCCACGACGGAAACGCTCGGATGCGAACGGCGACTTTTCGCGATAGTCGCTCCAGTGCATAAGCTTGGTGACCAGCGCCGCCGCCGACACGACGAGCCACGCCCACAGGATCGCCCAAAGGCAATCTTGGAACACGCCCGTGGGGGCCAAGAAGCTCAACGGCGTGGGGTTGCGCTGGCTAAACGCCAGACCGAGCGCCGCGATAACGCTCGTGCCCAGATATACATAGCGATGGTCGGCCTTGATAAAGGAGGCCAGACGATTGATGGTTTTCATGCTGCCTCCCTATGCCGGCTGACGATCGAGGCACGCGTCCCACATCTGGTCGCGCTCCTCCTGGCTGATACCCTTGAGCGTCTTATCGATGAGCTTAAGCAGCTTGTCCGAGCCCTTGCGGCAGCCGACGTTTGCCGTGACCTCCTGCTTAAAGCCCTCGCCCTCGGCAAATTGAATCGGCACGATACCCGGGTTTTGGGCCATATAGCCCTTCTCGTTCTCGGTGTTGTAGGTCACGGCGTCGCACGTGCCCTGCAGCAGGTTCGAAAACACCGTGGGGACGGAGTCGACCGGGTTTTTGTGCACAACGCCCGGGATTTCGTCGATGACGGTATCGAGCATGGTGTCCTTTTGGCCGAGGACCGTAGCGCCGCTAAAGTCGCTGAGCTTGGTCGCATTTTGGTAGGGCGAGCCCTCTTTTACGAACAGGCCAAAGTAGCCAATGAAGTACGGATCGGAAAAGCCGACGGACTCCTCGCGCTCGGGCGTGGCGCTCATGCCGGCAATGATGAGGTCGATCTGGCCGTTGTTGAGCGAATCGATAAGGCCCGAGAAGCTCTGCTTGACGGCGACGGGCTCGCCACCGAGGGCCTTGCAGACGATCTTGGCGATCTGCACGTCGTAGCCATCGGCATAGGCGCCCTGCACGTTGTCGATGGGGATGGTGTACTCGCTGGCTTCGGAGACCTGCCAGTTGTACGGGGCGTAGGCCGCCTCCATGCCGATGCGGATCTTGTCCTTGCCGATCACGGAATCGGACAGGTCGTCGCGACCGCCGCCCGTCGTGGGCTGAACTACTTCCAGCGTGGAGGGGCGCTGGCAACCGGCAAGTGCGCCGGCGACGACAGAAGCGCTCGCAGCGAGAGCGCTACCCAAAAAGATGCGACGGCTGCATATCGGCTGTGGATGCGCGTCGCGTTGATGGGGAGAATGCATAATCTGCCTTCCCTGTTGAATCGTATGCTGACGACTTAACAGGATATACGCCAGCGACCAGCAGCGCAGCACAAGCTCGAAAAATTAATAGACACACGGTAGTCATTGGGGACGCCGATGTTTTGGCAATGCCGGCGAGCGACGTCCAGAGCGAACAAGTGGCATGAAAAAGGCAAGGCATGACCAGAAGGTCTATGCCTTGCCTTTTGAATGACAACTTGTCGCTCTGGACGACGCGCAGCATCGACCGAGCGGCGGAACCTCTAGAGCAAGGTAACGCTAAAACTGCGCTTGTCCGTCTCGCCCGGGACCAGGGTGATGGTGTTGACCTTGTGCTCAAAGACATCGTCCTCGGTGTCCATGGTGGTATGACCGGTCCAGGGCTCGAGCGCCACAAACGGAGCGTCGTTGGCGGCAGACCACACGCCAATGTACTTAAAGCCCTCAAAGTCGATCTTGACGCCGTGGCCCGACTTGCGGCCGCGCAGCGTGAGCGTGGAGCCCGGAGTATCGGTGAACATGATGGCATCGTTATCGAAGCTGCGGTGCGTGATGGGCAGCACGTCCGAGTTGTCGGGAGCCTTATAGCTGCCCTCAAACGTCATAAGACCGTCGGGCGTGATGATAGGAGCCTCGTTAGTCCAAGCCTCGGTAAACGCCAGCTCGTAATCCTCGAACGCCTCGTCCTCGGCACCGGGGGCGGGCACGTTAAATGCGGGGTGGCCGCCCACCGAGAACGGCAGGTCCACGTCGCCGGTATTGGTGACGGCAAAGGTCTGCGTGAGGGTGGCGTCGCCGGTCAGGGCATAGGTCATGTTGAGCTTAAAGTGGAACGGAAAGGCCTTGAGCGACTCGGGCGTATCGGTGATCTCGTAAGTTACCGAAGAGCCGTCCTCCGAAACCTCGACCAGCTCGTGCTCGACGATGCGCGCGAGTCCGTGGCGCGGCATCTCGCAGGTGCCGGCCGCAGACGTTGCCGTGTTGTTGCGCAGCGAACCCACAATGGGGAACAGGATGGGCGCGTGCTTGCCCCAAAAGGCGGGGTCGCCCTGCCACAGATACTCGTTGCCGTTGAGGGCAAGGCTCGTGAGCTGGGCGCCCATGGAATCGATGGCCGCGGTGAGGCCGCCGCGCTTGATGGTAGTGACGGTAGACATGCTACTTCCTCCAAAAGTAAACAATAGTGTCGAGGGCTATTGTCCCACTCTTGGCGGCGGGACGGGACGGCAGGCGATTATTGAGTAGCCATAGCGGAATGAGCGGCGAGCGCCTACTGGGTATCTACGTAAAGGTCGAACCCGCCCTGCGGTGTGGTGTCGACCGTATCGGGCGCCTGCGAGTTAAAGCTCACGGGAACCATGCGCTTTGAGGCGCGGAAGCGCGTGCCGTCGGTGGCGACGGGCGGTTCATCGACGGTGAGCTCGTAGTCGCCGGGCTTAAGTTCGATGCCGTCACCAGCGGAATTGACGTATTGATACTCGTCAATCGTCTGCCCTTTGAGCGTGCGCCCCACGATGTGGATGAGCATTTGGCTGTCGCCGCGCGCGGTGTCCCACGTCGCGCCGTCCTTGACCTCGACCGACACATGTACCGAGCGCGTGCGACCGAGCGATTGCTCGACAGACATCTCGACCTTGGCGGCATCTTTGCGCTGCTGCTCCACATGGCTCCAGACATTTCCGATCGCCGAGCAAGCGATGACGCCGGCCATGAAGGCGATGAGGATGGGGCCGAGCGGAGA
>CABTAA010000161.1 GCA_902482615.1 uncultured Collinsella sp. | reverse complement strand
CGTCGCAGCGGCAGCCTCGTCCTCAGCGATATAAACCAAGCAGTCCTTCAGCTCATTCTTATAACGATTCTTCCAGCCCTCATGATACTGGGGCTGACTCGAAAACTTAGTGGCGACATTGTTGACCACACTATTGGAGAGCGCCGTCACAAACTCGCGATCGGACATATCGTTGGAAAGATTCGCCCAGCGGAAGAAGTCCCTGCAACCACCGGTGCCGCACATGTTGGTGATGCTCCACACCATGCCCTTGACGCAATCGGCGCGGCCCGAAATATCAATGCCCAGGCCGCTCTTGAGCCACGCCTCGGTCACCGCATAGTACGAGTTGTACGCATAGGCATCTTGAAGTGCTGAGAACTCAACAGGATCGGTGTTATAAGCACCCTGGAAGGCCTCCTGTGCAATACGGCCCAGCTCGGTAAGCTGGTCGTTCTCGTACATGGCATTGCTCGCGTTGGAAATCTCGCTGCCGCGATCAATCGCATCCTTGAGCATGCTGTATTTTTCGGGGCTGTAGTTGTAGACCTGCTTCATAAACGGAATGAGCGACCAACGGCGGTCGAACTGGTAATAGCCCAGCGCGTTGTAGCCGTCACCATACGAAAAGCCCTGGTTGTAGTTACCATGGCTCTCGTACTTGGTAAAGTACTTCATCTCGGTAGTCACGTTGACAAACGAAACGCCCTGGACCGACCTCAGCACGCCCGAGAAGGACTGCTGGGTGTAGAGACCCTTATCGATATCGGTGGCATCCGAGGCAACGCCTGGCGTGGGCTCCTCGGCAGCGGCGGGTGCCGGCGCGGAAACGGCGCCAAACGAAAGCGCCAGCGTCAGACCCGCGACAATAGCAGAATGCTTGGGCTGCATAAGATCCTCCCTGCATTGGTGTAGTTAAAGTGCAGTTTGCAAAGATAGAATCAGTATTGCAGCTCGTCCGTTGTTGCACAACAACCCCTCGGTAAACGGCAACAACCTTCCGCGAAATCTTAAGGAATTAAACAAACTGGTCGTCGGGCGCCATCAGAAGCTCGCCGTATCGCTCCATCAGCCCGTCCCTCAACTGACAGAAAGCGGGGATATAGACGTTCAAGATGCGCTGAATCAAATCTTGAGCGAGCTTGTTGTCGTAGATATGGACGTTCGTATTGCGGTCTCTGAGCATGTCTAGCCAGGCCGCCTCATCAATAAAGTCGTAGAATCGGTACGACTCCTTCAAGATGGCACGAGGAGACCCCGACGCGGCAAGCGTGGCGCCCTCATACTCGAGCAGACGCTTAAGGAGCTTCCAGCTCAGTTCAAATTGAAGATTGAACTTATTAATCAATCCACTCTGAACAAAATCATTGTTGAGATCCTGATTGGGCGCATCCTCAAGATTCGCCAAGGCGCTAACAAAGTTCTCATATTTTTTCATACAGAATCACACCATCCCTGGCAATCTCATCGAGCAATTGCTGCGATAGGGACTCGTCGAGATTGACGACATCTACATCTAAAAGAGTATCAAGATGTTCCTCGATCAAATATGAGAAACGGCCGAAATCCCGGCAACCTGCTACGGCGATGTCAATATCGCTCTTGGGCAAGTTGTCGCCTCGAGCACGAGAACCAAACAACACGACCTTCTCGGCGTCACATTCCCGAGCAAAAACTTCGATTTGCTTGTACACCTTGTCGAGAGATGTCATTTGCAGCCCTTACAGCTTAATGTCAAAGTTGATCTCGGGAACGGCGGCTAGGTCGGCCAACGTCACGCCGTCGACGTATTTTTCGATCACGTCGTCCAGACCGCGCCAGAACTTGACGGTCGAGCACAAATCGCTGCGGGTGCAGCTGTAGTCGATGCCGTCGCACGCCACGGGCGCCGTGCTGCCCTCGACGGCCCGCCGGATGTCACCCGCACGTACCTCGGAGGGATCCTTGGCCATCATGTAGCCGCCGCCCTTGCCGCGCACGCTCTTAAGCAGGCCAGCCTTCATAAGCGGACGAACCAGCTGCTCCAAATACTTTTGCGAGATATGCTCGCGGTCGGCAACCTCGCGCAGGGCAATCTTGCCCTCGGCGTCGCCGAGCGCCGCGATATAGATCATCAGCCGGAGGGCATAGCGGCCCTTGGAAGAAATGAGCATACCTACCCTCCCATCGTTGCTGGGACAAAATACCAGGAGTGTTTGTCCCAAATCTTATGCACGCGGGGCAAACAAACCTGATTATTATGTCCCACATCTAAAAAGTCGAGTGGATTAGTCGGGTTTTCCCTTGACTAACGCCGAACCCATAGTAACTTTATTCCGAGAAGATTCCTAGGGTTTAGCACACCTATGAGTACACCATATACAGAGAGGGACAGCATGAGCGCAAATCCGCTGCTTTCCATCGAAGGTCTGACCGCCTCCGTGGACGAGAAGACCATCCTCCACAACGTCAACCTCAACGTCGCCGCCGGCGAGACCCACGTGCTGATGGGACCCAACGGCGCCGGCAAGTCCACCCTCGGCCACCTGGTCATGGGCGACCCCGTCTACACGGTCAACGACGGCCGCATCGTCTTTGACGGCCAGGACATCACCGAGCTCACCACCGACAAGCGTTCGCGCGCCGGCCTGTTCCTGAGCTTCCAGGCCCCGGTCGAGATTCCGGGCGTGCCACTGTCGAGCTTTTTGCGCGCCAGCATCGCCGGCCGCCCCGGCCTGGAGATGAAGGGCAAGGAGTTCCGCCGCCGCGTGAAGGAGCTCGCGGCCGAGCTCAACATGGATACCGCCTACCTCAACCGCGAGCTGGGCGTGGGTTTCTCGGGCGGCGAGAAAAAGAAGGTCGAGATGCTCCAGCTTCTGCTGCTGCAGCCCAAGCTCGCCATCCTGGACGAGACTGACTCCGGCCTGGACGTCGACGCCCTTTCCACCGTCAGTCATGGCATGGACGCCTACCGCAAGAGCTGCGACGGCTCCATGCTCATCATCACGCACAACACGCGCATCCTGGAGCACCTGGATGTCGACCGCGTCCACGTTATGGTCAAGGGCCACATCGTGCGCGAGGACGACGCCTCGCTGATCCCCTGGATCGACAAGAACGGCTTTGAGACCTTCGAGCGCGAGGCCGCCGAGCAGCGCGCCCAGGCCGAGGCCGCCGCTGCCGAGCAGCAGGCGTAAAGGGGCGACGCAATGACCAAGAACCGCACCGAGGTCGCGGACATCGACCGCAGCCTCTACGACTTCACCTATGGCGAGGAGGGATTTGAGCGCCTCGACGCCGGCATCACGCCCGACATCGTGCGCGAGATCAGCGCCAAGAAGGACGAGCCGCAGTGGATGCTCGACCTGCGCTTAAAGTCCCTCGAGATCTTTAATCGTTTTCCCGACCCGACGTGGGGCCCCTCCATCGAGGGCCTGGACATGGATAACATCGTCACCTATGTCAAGCCCAACACCGACCAAAAGCACGACTGGCAGTCGGTGCCCGACGACATCAAGAACACCTTTGAGCGCCTAGGCATCCCCGAGGCCGAGCGTAGCTACCTGGCGGGTGTCGGCGCGCAGTACGACTCCGAGCTCGTCTACCACAACATGCAGGACACCGCGTCCAAGATGGGCATCGTCTACTCCGGTATTGAGGAAGCCCTGCACGATCCGCAGTGGGAACCGCTCATCCACGAGAAGTTTATGACACTCATCCCGCCCACCGACCACAAGTTTGCGGCCCTGCACGGCGCCGTATGGTCCGGCGGCTCGTTTGTCTACGTGCCCAAGGGCACCAAGCTCGATTTCCCGCTGCAGAGCTACTTCCGCCTCAACGCCAAGGGTGCCGGCCAGTTTGAGCACACGCTCATCATCGTCGAGGACGATGCCGACCTGCACTTTATCGAGGGTTGCTCCGCGCCCAAGTACAACGTTGCCAACCTCCACGCCGGCGCTGTGGAGCTCTTTGTGGGCAAACGCGCACACCTGCGCTACTCGACCATCGAGAACTGGTCCAAGAACATGTACAACCTCAACACCAAGCGCGCGCGCG
>CABTAA010000160.1 GCA_902482615.1 uncultured Collinsella sp. | reverse complement strand
GAATCGGGGCTTTCAGCGCAGTTTTGCACCCCCGCGCCCGCGCCCGCGGACCCCGGGATGCTGAATACTCCGGAATTTGCACGGCGCCCCCTGGGGCACCTGTGGGCAAAAAGCAATCGCCCCGCCGAAATATGCATTTGGCGGGGCAGTTTATGCAAAAATACTGCTGTGGGCGCGTCGGCAGCTCGCCAGAACTTGAATCCCAGGACAGGTTACTCGGCGCTCTTGAGGGCGCCGACCATGTCGATCTTGTTGAGGGTACGGTTGGTGGCGAGGTTGACGATGATCGTAAAGCCGAAGGAAAGCACCACGGCAAGCACGTAGCTCAGCGGCTCGACTTCGACGTCAAAGTACAGCGACGGCATCTGCAGGATGTACGTAAAGCTCTCGGCAAGCAGGCCACCCAGCGGCACGCCCAGTGCGGTGCCAATCGCCGTGAGGATCAACGTCTCCTTGTTGACGTAATGGTGCACCTCGCCACGGCGGAAGCCCAGCACCTTGATGGTCGCCAGCTCGCGCTCGCGCTCCGAAATGTTGGTGTTGGACAGCGTAAACACCACCACAAACGACAGGCACGCCGCCATAAAGGTCACGAGCACCACGACAGAATTGATAATCGTAAAGTTCGCCTCGTAGTTCTGCCAATGTTCGGCCGTGCTCGAGATGGTGAGCCAACCGTCGCTCTTAAGCTTCTTGCTAAACGCAATCTGGTCGGCCGACGAGCCCTTAAGCAGCACAAAGATGCCGTTGAGGCGTGCGCTTCGACCGAACGCGCGCTCATAGGTGCTCTGCGTCATATAGAGTGTGTTGCCCAGATAGTTGAGCGAGATGTCGCTGACCTTGACCTTGGCGACGCTGAGCGACGAATCCTGGACCTGCGCCGTGTCGCCCGGCTGAATCCCAAGAACCAGCTGTGAACTCTTGCTCAGGTACACATCTCCGTCACGCAAAGATAGCGGCTCTTTGGACTCGTCCTCGAGGCACACGTAGTCATCCAGGTCGTTCGTGCGGTCATCGGGCACCACGATCAGCTGCACGGTCTCGCTCTTTCCGCCGAATGTAAAGGTGACGTTGTCGGTCATAATCGGCAGCGTCGAAGTCACGGTCACGTCGGAATCCTTGGCTGCGCTTCGCTCGTCGAGCGCCGCGCACGTCTGCGAGAAATCGTCGGGATTGGCAACCGCCAGCAGGTCATAGCGCGTGACATGCCCGTACTGCTTGGGCGAAAGCGCGACCGACGTATCACGAATGCCCATGCCGCAAATCACAAGCGCCGTGCAGCCGGCGATGCCAAAGATGGTCATAAAGGCGCGCTTTTTATAGCGGAACAGGTTACGTGCTGCCACCTTGTTCAAAAAGCCCATGCGGCGCCAGATAAAGCCGATGCGCTCGAGCAAGATGCGCGAGCCAGCGCGCGGGGCCTTGGGACGCATAAGCGAGGCCGGGGTCTCGGCCATCTCGTGGCGGCAGGCGATAATCGTGGCGCCCACCACGCCCACGGCAAACAGCGCCACCGAAACGATCGAGGACACGATGTCGTACGAAAGTAGCATCTGGGGCAGCGAGTACATGTCGTCGAACACCGTAAACAGGAACAGCGGCAGGCCCACAAATCCGATGATGTTACCGAGCACGCCGCCGATCAGACAAGCCCACAGCGCGTAGTCCACGTATTTGGACAGGATGCGCCCGCGCGAATAACCGAGCGCCTTATACAGGCCGATGAGTGTGCGCTCCTCCTCGACCATGCGTGTGGCGGTGGTAAGGCTGATGAGCACGGCGACGATAAAGAAGATGAACGGGAACACCGTGGCGATGGCTTCAATTGACGAGCTATCGCTCTCCACGCTCGAGTAGCTTGCGATATTGCCGCGGTCCTGGATGTACCAGGTGCATTCGCCCAGGTCGGAAAGCTCGGCGCGGGCGTCGGCAAACTGTTGGTCGGCAGCGGCACGGCGCTGGTCCAGGTCAGCCTGCGCTTGCACGCGCTCCTCGCTGCCCTCTGCCATGCGGTTGATGTTATCCTGCTCGATCCCAAAGACCATATTCGCCTGACGCTCAGCCGCGTCCAAGTTCGCCGGCGTATCGGCCGTCAGCTCCTGAGCGCGCGCCTTCTCGCGCTCCTCGCGGATCTTCTCTATATTGCCCATGACCTCATTGATCTTTGCCGCGTAGGCATCCGAATAGGAGTTGAGATCCTTGGCTCCCTCGACGATCACGTGAACCGCGGAGTAGGAAGAAGATGTCGCGGCGTCCTCGCTCACATAGAACTTATAGTCCGCCGCCGAAGCAGCGCGAAAAGCGTTGACTGTCGAGTCGGAGCTCACGTCGGTGGGATCGAGAACCTCGGCCGTGATGGTGTAATCGCCATCGGCAAACTGGTCCTTGGCGCTTTGGTTCGACGAGCTCGCATCGTTGGCGGCAAAGCTCACCGTATCGCCGATTTTCTTGCCCGAAGCCTTCAGGAACTTCGAAGTCACCGCGACCTCATCGGCGCTCTCGGGCAAATCGCCGTTCACGAGCACCGGCTGATCGATGTTCTCCTTGGAGAGACTTTGCACGACCACGCGCTCGCGCGTTGTGCCCACGGCAGTGTAGGCGGTCTCGGTATAGATGCCCTCGGCCGTCTCGACGCCATCGACCTCTTGGATCGCAGCAAGATCGTCGCGCGTAAAGCCATAGGTCGACTGCACGTTAATGTCATAGACACTCTGCTGGTCAAAGTAGGCGTCAACCGAATCGCGCAGATCCTCGCAGCCCGCCTTAAGGCCGCACATCACGCTCACGCCAAGCGCGGTGATGACCACGATTGACAAGAAGCGCTTAAGACTGCCTCGGATTGTGCGGTAAATGCCACGGCGAAAAATCGTCGGGACCATATCGTTTGAGCTTTGAGCAGTGCGGTAGGTCGCGAACTCCCAGTCGCGGTCTGCGTGCTCCGTATCGTGGTTTTGGCTGTTTTGGCGATCTTGGTCCATGGGCGCTACCACTCGATCGTCTCGATAGGCACGGGATTTTGCTGGACCGTCTCGCTCTCCACGCGGCCGCTCTTAAAGCGAATCAGGCGATCGGCCATGGGCGCGAGCGCGGAGTTGTGCGTGATGATGATGACCGTAATGCCCTGCTTGCGGCAGGTATCCTGCAGCAGCTGCAAGATCTGCTTGCCGGTTTTATAGTCGAGCGCGCCCGTGGGCTCGTCGCACAGAAGCAGCTTGGGGTTCTTTGCCAGTGCGCGGGCGATGGACACGCGCTGCTGCTCGCCGCCCGAAAGTTGCGCGGGGAAGTTGGCGAGGCGCTCGCCCAGGCCAACCTGACGAAGCGTTTGCTCGGCATCGAGCGAATCGGGGCAGATTTGCGCCGCAAGCTCAACATTTTCGAGCGCCGTCAGGTTGGGGACCAGATTGTAGAACTGGAAGACAAAGCCGACGTCGGCGCGGCGGTATTCCACGAGCTGCGCCTCGTTAGCGGAGCTCACGTCGCGCCCGTCCACCGTCACGGTGCCGGAAGTTGCCGTGTCCATGCCGCCCAAGATGTTGAGCGCCGTGGTCTTGCCGGCGCCCGAAGCGCCCAGGATAATGGCAAGCTCGCCACGCTCAACGGTAAAGCTCGCGCCGTCGAGCGCGTGAATGCGGGCATCGCCCTCGCCGTATGCTTTGATGACGTCTTTGAATTCGATATAGGCCATCGATCGGTTCCCATCTGGTCGGATAACTCTTTAGTATTACCCATTTCCCACCGACCAAAAAGGGACAGGTTCATTTTGGCAGGTTTTAGAGGCGGACGGTGAAGGTGATCTGGTTACCGTGGCCGCAGACAGAAGCGCTCCCGCCATGGGCCTCGGCGATGGCGCGCACGACGGATAGACCCACGCCCGAGCCGCCCGTCTTGGAGCTACGCGAGACGTCTGCACGGTAGAAGCGGTCGAATAGTCGGTCCAG
This sequence comes from uncultured Collinsella sp., assembly GCA_902482615.1. Classification (GTDB taxonomy): domain Bacteria; phylum Actinomycetota; class Coriobacteriia; order Coriobacteriales; family Coriobacteriaceae; genus Collinsella. The sequence goes on along the minus strand of CABTAA010000160.1, from coordinate 211 downwards.
GTCGCCTTCGGGCAGCTCATCAACAGCATTCGATACGACAAGCTCGGCCGAGCCTTTGCCTGCACCGCGCGAAACGGCGCGCAGGCTCAGCTCGATCACGCTGTCCTCGCTTGCGTAGCGTGTGGCGTTGTCCAGCAGCAGCTCAACAACCTGCGCCACTGCCGCGGCATCGGCATGGGCCCGCACACCGCGCGCGATCGACGTCGACAGC
>CABTAA010000159.1 GCA_902482615.1 uncultured Collinsella sp. | reverse complement strand
CCGCCGCTACCTGCACATCAACGCCGCCGGAGACGTGGAGCCGTGCGTGTTCATCCACTACTCAAACGCCAACATCCACGATGTGAGCTTACTCGACGCGCTGCGCTCTCCCCTCTTTATGAAGTACTACGAGAACATGCCGTTTAACGACAACTACCTCAAACCATGCCCCATGCTCGAGAATCCAGACGTACTGCCCAAACTGGTCGCCGAGAGTGGCGCAATGAGCACCGACCTAATCGAGAAGGAGTCACCCGAGCAGCTGCGCGAAAAGACCCAGGCTGCCGCCGAGGCATGGTCACCTGTCGCCGACCGCATCTGGAACGACTCCGACGATCCGTTATACGCCAAGCGTCACGAGGACAAGTCGCAGGGCATGGCCGATAGCGACATGCACAAGTTCGAAAAACAGGGCCGCATACTCAAAAACGGCGATTAATGCTGCCCTACACGACAAACGCTCAGAAATGAAGCGGAGCAGTCTCGAGGCTCATCTTCGAGGCTACTCCGCCTTACCATCAAAACAGTTTTACTAAGTTGCGGTGAAATAGGGACCAGAACGGCCTTCCAATAACCAAAACAATCCCTATTCCACCGCAACTTCTATAAGTTGTTGAATTATCGATGCTATTCGAAGCGAGATTCAAGACTCGACAGACCGTTGAGAGTCAGATCGTTGGCGACCTCAGAGACGCGCTCGATGGGAACCGAACCGTCAGACAGCGCCCACGTGCGATAGATACCGATAATACCCGACAGCAAAAACGCCAGATAGTAGTCGAACATCTCGTCCTTGAGACCTTGGGGCAGCAGATCGCGCTCGACAATCTCGTGTTCGAGCGGCGCACGAAGACGAGCCATAAAATCATCGAGCGGAATATTCTCGATCAGCTGACGATTGAGCACTAAGTTGTTGCACAGTGCCTCATTAACGGTTTTAAAGAAGGTCGCCGCCGCGCCAAGAGCGCGCTCGCTGGTGTCACCGTCCATGGAAGCAAGCGTTTTCTCGACCGAGTCGACAATCATCTCCACCACATCGGCGGCAATGGCATCGAGCAGGCCGTCAACCGTGCCAAAGTGAACGTAAAAGGTCTTGCGGTCGACATTGGCCTCGCGCGCTATGGCACTCACCGTAATGTCTGCCAGCGGCTTTTCCATGAGCAGGCGCTCGAAAGCGGAAAGGATGGCATTACGGCTGCGAACAATGCGGCGGTCAAGACGCGGTTTGCTGGTTGCCATGGGCGTGTCCCTTCGATATGCGAGCATTCATCAACAGATGAGAGATAATCTACGTAAGAGGATTATCCCCCATACAGCACAAATATGCCCCGCATCATGAAGAACGCACGACTGCCCTACTGCGACTTAGGGTGCTTCTTCTTATTGAGTGCCGACGGAGATACGCGAATACCGTCGCCTGTCTGGCGCACATAGGCTTTATGAGCCGGCTTAGCGGCCCCAGAAGCCTTCTGAGCCTGCTTCTTGGGATCAACGGTAACAGCATTCGTGGGGTGGGGCTTTGTGGGCGCAGAGGGCGTTTGAGGCGTGCGACCGAGCTTGCGCATCACGCGATCCCAGCGCGCATGGATGCTCTCGTTGTGGGCACTCTTAAGGCCCAGCAGGGGCGCAGCCAAAATGGTCGGCGCAATAAACGTAATGAGGCGCCACAGCAGATAGCCAGCGGTCGAAGCCGACCCAAAGAAATGACCCAAGAACAATGCAAAGCCGCCCTCAGCGCCACCAGTTCCACCGGGCAGGGGGACCGCAGAGCTCAGCAGCTGGACAAAGGCGCTCGCGGCCATGACCGAGAAAAAGTCGACCTCGTGGTGGCCAAAGGCAAGCATCAGGAAATACGGCACGAGGTAGAAAAACGCGAGTTGCAGCATGGTGATGACCACCGTGAGCAGCATGGAAGAAAAATGTCCGGCTGAAAGCTTGAACTTCTCGGAGAAGGAGTAGATCTCGCCATCGACAAACGTGCGCCATCCCTCGATCTTAGTGGCCGAGACACCAATGCGCTCAAGCCAATTGATGATGCAATGGGCGACGCGCGTGACGGTCTTAGGCATGAGCGCGACGGCGAAGATGCCCAGCAAGATGCAGCAGTGCCCACCAAAGCTAAAGACGCACAGCAACGTCATGTCGCCATAGCGCTCGGCAAAAAACGGCATGCGAGCAAGCAGTAGGATAGCGCCCCAGGCAACGAGGCCAAACTGGTACACGATAAAGCGCGTGAACTGCGTTGCTCCGGCCTCGCCGACATTTTGGCCCGCTTTGGTCAGGCGGTAGATCTGGGCGGGAGTCGAGCCCATCATCATAGGCGTCAGGTTGCCAAAGAAGATGCCACTCGCCTCGACCGAGATCAGGTCGCGGATGCCGACGGGTGAATCGGGGTCGAGCCAGACGGCGATCGCATAGGCCACAATGCCAAAGAACAGATACATGAACATGCAGAGACACGCAACAACGAGCCATGGCGCCTGGACGCTCGACATAGCGGCCCAGAACTGCCCCATCTGCCCGGTTACCACCAGATAGACGATATAACCAACCAGCACGACGCCGATAAAGATGGCGCCGCGGCGTGCGCTCTTATTGTCATCGCCGCCCGAGACCTCAACCTCGACCTGGGGTTTAGACGTATGCTGAGAGGACTCCGTCATGAGACTCCTTCTAACAGTCAAAATATCTTGGATATTGTACCCGTAAGGGCCATAGGCAGAACGCAAAGCTCTGGTTCAAACGGGAATTGCAGACGGTTGTTTGAAAATAAAAAACCCGACCTTCCATGGGAAGGCCGGGTATCAGATGTATGGTAGCCCGTACCAGATTCGAACTGGTGATCTCCGCCTTGAGAGGGCGGCGTCCTAAACCGCTAGACGAACGGGCCACATGACATCTGCACTGCCGTGCTGCGAGGAAATATATTACGGGACAAAAAACATCAGCGCAAGAAGAAATTCCAAATTGCCGAAAAATTGTCGGCAGGTTATGGAACACGCAGGTAAACTGGGTAGCTAATTCAAGTTGAGATGGACCAAAAGGGCTTCGCGATCGTTGGGGATGTTGTCATCGATCACGGCGTCGAGAGCGGCGTTGAGTAGCTGGCCTAGCTCGGGCCCCGGCTTCACACCGGCACGGATCAGGTCGCAGCCGTTGATGGCGAGCATCTTGAGCGTATAGGGCTCCCCTGCCTTCAGCAGCTCGTGCGCCATCGCGCGCATCTCCTCAATCGTCTCAACGTAATAGAAGCACGACGGGGCCTTGCCGAGCGTGTCAGCACGCTTAAGGTCCATGAGCTCGTCAATCAGACGGGCCGTGTCGACGCCCTCGCCAGAAAGCGCACACATCATATTGAGCAGGCAGGAGCGCTCGGGACGCAGCGGTTTGTCGTGATATTTGATGAGCAGGCACACGTCGCGCACCAGGTCGTGCGAGAGAGCCAGGCGATCCATAATGACGCGCGCTTTCTTGGCGCCGAGCTCGGGATGACCGTAGAAGTGTCCGCTGCCGGCGTGATCGACCGTAAAGCACTCGGGCTTGGAGACATCGTGCAAAAACGCCGCCCACATAAGGCTCGACGATGGCGCGACGCCGTCGCACAGCGCCAGCTCCCCTGCCACTGTCAGCACACGGGCGATATGCTCGTAGACGTTAAACGCATGGTAGACACTTCGCTGATCAAACCCGCGACCCGCTGCCAACTCGGGCACAGCGGCACAGATGAGCTCGGGATAGCGAAGCATCGCGTCTCCCCCATGACCGGTCGAAAGAATGCCCTCGAGCTCAATACCCACACGCTCGCGCGCCACGGCATCGAGCAGCGGCGCGCACTCGGCAAGCGCACGCTTAGTCTCGGGCTCAATCATAAAGTCCAGACGACAGGCAAAGCGCACCGCACGCAGCATGCGCAGGGCGTCCTCGTTAAAGCGACGCTTGGGATCACCGACAGCGCGAATCAGCTTGCGCTCCAGATCACCCTGGCCGTCGTAGCGGTCGACAAGCCCGCGCTCGGGATGCCAGGCCATGGCGTTGACGGTAAAATCACGCCGGGCCAGGTCGTCGGTGACGCTGCGCACGAATCGCACGCTGTCCGGACGGCGGTGGTCGGAGTACGCGCCGTCGGTGCGGAAAGTCGTTACCTCATAGGGCGTGTGCTCC
>CABTAA010000158.1 GCA_902482615.1 uncultured Collinsella sp. | reverse complement strand
CGCCGGCCGCCGGCGCGATTTTGGCGGCAAGGAGCGGTGGGCGCTCAGACAGAGCCTCGCCCTCCCCTTCCGGAGGCATCTCAACCGCCACGTCATAGGTGCGATGCGTCGTCGTCCCCCGCGACCAGGCGGGCTCAAAGGAGATGGTCTGGCCACGCAGCAGGTCCAGCACATATACGATGCTATGCTCGGACAGCGGCAACTGACGCTCGGCGACAAAACCGCTGCGGGCAAAGTCGTACGACGCCGAACGCGAGCTTGTGATGTCATCGAGATAGGCAACTGTCGTTACAACAAGGTTGAGCAGCTTTGTCGACACGTCCTCGAAGGCTTCGGGCGTATGGACAAACGTGAGCTTCTTGCCGTACGAGAAGGTGCCGCCTCGAACATAGGCGTCGGCCATGCCGTCGATATCCTTGACCACGTAGGAGACCGATCCACAACGAATGCGAAGCTCGAGCGCCCAGCTAAAGCGGTCGGCAAACAGTGGATTGTAGTACGGCACCAACGAGGGCTCCAACACCGCCTTGGGGGCATCGGGATCCACACTGCCAGCGAGCTTGCGGCGCATGCTCGCCAGCTCATCCATGCGTGCGTCCGAAAGATCGGAGAGCGCCGCCATGAGGCTGGGACTCGTGGGGACGGGCGCCGGAAAGGGAAAGTTGGGGTTGACGGCCGGCGCTTTGGGCGCGGTGCGCGCGGGCTGTTTCGGCTGCGCCGTAAACGTGCGAACCGGTGTGCGCAGCCCCTCAACAGGCTCAACGCCGCTGGCGTCCAGATACGCCAGCGCTGTAGCGATGGCATGCTTGCACATACCGGGGTAACGATAGGCGGCGGGGCAATCGCAGTCGTAGTCGATCACCTCGTGCTCGTCCATGTCGAGCGCCACGTGCGTCTTGTACAGGTCGCCGCGCGAACCGCGCACCGAGCCCTCAACCGTCACGTTTTTGGAGAAGCGCGAGCCGCTGTCCTCGATCGACAGCACGGCGCCGTTGAGCATGAGCGAACGCCCCTTCATAAAGGTGCCGCTCAACGCCGCCTCTTTGCGAAGCGCCTGCACAAACGTCCCCTGCGCCATCACTTCCTCCAATCTCACCCGGAGTAGCTTAGATAACCGTCACGCGGCCTTGGTTGCCGACGATGGCCTTTGCCTCTGCCAGCAGCGGAATCGAGCGTGCATTGACCTTGGCCGGCACCTCGGCACGGAGCACGCGCCCGTCCACCTGCTCGATAAAGATCTCCACGCGGTCGCCGCCCGGGTTGGTGGTGAGCACCGTGGCCAGGCGCGCCATATTGCCCTGGCTAAAGCGGCTGTTGGGCACCATGACCTCAAAGACCTTGGGCTTGTTTTTCTCCTCGCTAAGCTCCAGCGGCACAATCTCCTGCGCGATGATCTGGTCGCCGCGGTCCGAGCGCTCGAGCTTGCCCTTAATGCGCACAAACGCGTCGGACAGCTGCGCGCCGGTCTCGGGATCGACCTCGCCGTACAGATACCCCTCGGCCTCCTTGTAGGTCTTGGGGAACACCACGACCGTGGCCTCACCTTCCATGTCTTCGAGCTGCACGATGCCCATGGGGTCGCCGTTTTTGGTCACGCGCTTGGACACGCTCGAGACCATGCCGGCCCACCACAGCGCCTTGCCCTCGGGAATCTCCTGGTTGATGGTACCGCCCGTGGGGTTTTGCACCTCGTAGCCGGTGTCGATCTGCGAGAACGAGAAGTCGCGCGCTTTGCTAAGTGCATACTCAAACGGGCGCAGCGGGTGGTCCGAGACATAGATGCCCAGAACCTCCTTCTCCTGGCTCAGCTTAAGGTGGCGGTCCCACTCCTGGCCATCCGGATCGGGCACGCTCACCTCAAAGCCCGAGCCCTCAACGTCGCCAAACATATCGAAGAACGACGTCTGGCCGCTCGCACGATCCTTCTGGCGCTTTACCGCGGCGTCGATGATGTTCTCGGGGTTGTTCTTGTCCACAAAGTGCATCATCTGGCGACGCGGATACCCCGTGGAGTCGAAGGCGCCTGCCTTGATGAGCGATTCGATCACACGGCGGTTTGCCTGGCTCGAGTCCACGCGCTCGACAAAGTCGTGCAGTGTCTTAAACGGGCCGCCCGCCTCGCGCTCGGCGATAATCGCCTGCGCCACGCCGGTGCCCACGCCGCGGATGCCGGCCAGACCAAAGCGCACGCCCTCCTTGGTAGCCGTGAACTCGGTACCGGACTCGTTGACATCTGGCGAAAGCACGGGGATGCCGTCGTGACGGCATGCCGAGACGTAGTGCACGATCTTGTCGGTCTTACCCGTATAGGACGTCAGAACGGCCGCCATGTACTCGTGCGGATAGTGCGCCTTGAGCCACGCCGTCTGCATAACCAGGATGGCGTAGCCGGCGGAGTGCGACTTGTTGAAGGCGTAGGACGCGAACTCGAGAACATCGTCCCAAATCTTCTGGGCGACCTCGCGCGTGTAGTTGTTCTTGATAGCGCCGTTCATCCAGTGGTCGTAGGTGGTCTCGTCCGAGCCATCCTCCCAGTGGAGCACCGTCGACGTGAGCAGCTTAATCTTTTTCTTAGCCACAGGCTTACGGATACGCGAGTCCGATTCGCCCTTGGAGAAGCCGCACATCTCGACGGAGATAAGCATAACCTGCTCCTGGTAGACCATGGTGCCGTAGGTTTCGCCCAGGATGTCGTCCAGACGGTCGTCGTAGGAGACGGCCGGCTCTTTGCCGTTCATACGGTTGATGTAGGACGAAACCATGCCGGCGCCCAGCGGGCCCGGGCGGTACAGAGCGATCAATGCCACGACGTGCTTATACTCGGTGGGCTTCATGTTCTTGATCGTGGCCGTCATGCCGGCGGACTCGACCTGGAAGACGCCGGCGGTGTGACCGGAGCCCATGAGCTTAAAGATCTCGGGATCGTCAAAGGGAATCTCTTCCTCTTTGATGTCGATGCCGAAGTTCTTCTTGATGTTTGCCTTGGCCTTGGAGATAACCGTCAGCGTGCGCAGGCCCAGGAAGTCCATCTTGAGCAGGCCAAGGCGCTCAATTTCCACCATGTTGAACTGGGTAACCGGCAGACCATCGTTGGTGGAAAGCGGCACATACTCGGTAGCCGGTTCGCGGGTAATCACAACGCCCGCCGCATGAGTGGAAGCGTGACGCGGCATGCCCTCCACTTTCAGCGAGGTATCGATCAGCTCATGCACCTGGGGTTCAGCGTCATACATTGCTTTCAGGTCCGGCGAAACCTCCAGCGCATGGTTCAGCGTCATTTTCAGTTCAGTAGGAATCAGCTTGGCCACCTTATCCACGTCCTGGTACGGCATACCCATCACGCGGCCGACATCGCGCACGGCGGCCCGGGCGGCCATAGTTCCAAAGGTCACGATCTGTGCCACATGGTCACGGCCATACTTGCGGTTGACGTAATCAATCACTTCCTGGCGGCGCTCGTAACAAAAGTCAACGTCAAAGTCCGGCATAGAGACACGTTCCGGGTTCAGGAAGCGTTCAAAAATCAAACTGTAGCGGATGGGGTCAATGTCCGTAATACCGACACAATAGGCCGCCAGGCTGCCCGCACCGGAGCCGCGGCCGGGGCCGACCGGGATATCGCGGCTTTTGGCGTAATTGATAAAGTCATACACGATGAGGTAATAGTTGGTGTACCCCATCTTTTTAACCACGCCAATCTCGTATTCCAGGCGTTCACGCAAGGCATCCGTTACCTTGCCGGGGTAGCGGCGTTCCAAGCCCTCATAACAGAGCTTTTCAAAGTATTCCTGGTTTTCCATGCCGTCCGGAGCTTTGAAATACGGGAGCTTGGTATCGCCAAACACAAAGTCAAAGTTGCACTGTTCTGCAATTTTGTTGGTGTTCTCGCAGGCTTCCGGCACCATGGAGAACAGGTCATACATTTCATCGGTGCTTTTTACATAGAATTCCTCGGTCTGAAACTCCATGCGGTCCACATCGTTGACGGTTTTGCCGGTCTGGATGCACAGCAGAATGCTCTGCATCTTGGCGTCCTCGCGGGTGATGTAGTGGGAGTCGTTGGTGGCAACCATGGGGATGCCTGTCTCCCGCGAAAGGCGGATAAGCTGCGGCAGAACGGTAGTGTCTTCTTCCAGGCCGTGGTCCTGCAGCTCAATATAATAGTTGCCCTGG
>CABTAA010000157.1 GCA_902482615.1 uncultured Collinsella sp. | reverse complement strand
CGCCCGTCCCATCTGGTCAGCGCTGTCTCCATCACCTGATCTTCACCTGCTCTCCGGGCAGGATGAGGTTGGGGTTCTTGATCTGGGGATTGCGGGCGATGAGGTCGGTGAGCTCGTTGAGCTTGCGCGAAAGGGCGAGCTCGGTCGGGTCGGTCAGCAGCGAGTAATCGACGTTCTCACCGATGGCCTTGGCGGCGACGGCCTTCATGCCCATCTCGTCAGCCTGCTCGGGCGTAACGTCAGCGGCACGGCGCAGGATGGAGCACACGCGGGCGTGAGCGTACTGCACGTAGTACACCGGGTTGGAGTTGTCGCGCTTCTTGACGGCCTCAATATCGAAGTCGACCATCTGGTTGGAGCTCTTGGAGATGAGGGTGTAACGGGCAGCGTCGGAGCCGACCTCGTCGACGAGCTCCTGCAGGGTCACCATGGTGCCCTTACGCTTGGACATACGGACGGGCTTGCCGTTGCGCAGCAGGTTGACGAGCTGGCCCAGCAGAACCTCAAACTTGCCGGGGTAACCCAAGGCATCGCAGACGCAGCGGACGCGCTCGATGTAGCCGTGGTGGTCGGCGCCCCAGATGTCGATGACGTGGTCGACGCGCTGGAACTTATCCCAGTGATAGGCAACGTCGGAGGCGAAGTAGGTGTACTCGCCGTCGGACTTGATCAGAACGCGGTCCTTGTCATCGCCCAGGTCGGTGGAGCGGAACCACAGGGCGCCGTCCTTGGTGTAGAGATAGCCCATCTTGTCGAGCTTCTCAAAAGCGCGGTCGACGGCGGAGGTGCCGGCGGTCTCGCCCTCGGTGTCCTTCACATACAGCGAGCGCTCGGAGAACCAACGATCGAAGTCGCAGTTAACGGCATGGCAAAGGTCGCGCATGTTGTCGACCATCTTTACATAGCCGCGCTCGCGGAAGCTCTCCATGCGCTCCTGCGGATCGGCGTTGACCCACTTATCGCCGTCGGTGCGCCAGAACTCGGCGGCCTCGTCGATGATGTAGTCGCCGCCGTAGGAGTCCTTGCCCAGGGTCTCGGCAAAGTTGTCCTGATACGGATGGGTCTCGGGATGCTCGTCGTTCTCGTCGGCAACAAAGGCGTCGCGGTCGGCGATCAGCAGCTTGTGAGCCTCGTCGATATCCACGCCCTGCTTGGCGATGATGTCGGCAAGCTGCATATAGCGCGTGCTGATGGAGTTGCCGAAGGTGTTCATCTGAGAGCCGTGGTCGTTGATGTAGAACTCACGCTGGATGTCGTAACCGGCGTGATCCATAACGCGGCAGAGCGAGTCGCCCAGCGCGGCCCAGCGGCCGTGGCCGATGTGCATGGGGCCGACGGGGTTGGCGGAAACGAACTCGACCTGGGTCTTCAGGCCACCACCGACGTTGGACTTAGCGAAGTCCATACCCTTCTCGCGAGCCTCGCCAAAGATGGCATTCTTGACGGCAACGGAGAGGTAGAAGTTGATGAAGCCGGGGCCTGCGATCTCGACCTTCTCGATCGCGGGGTCCTCGGGCATATGGGCAACGATGGCCTCGGCGATCTTGCGCGGGGCGCAGTGGGCCAGCTTGGCGGACTTCAGGGCCATGGTAGAGGTCCACTCGCCATGAGAAGTGTCAGCCGGTCGCTCGATAGCGCAATCGTCAAGTTCAAATGCGGAAAGGTCGCCGGCCTCCTGGGCCGCAGCAAGCGCAGCGCGTACCAGCTCTTCAATCTTCTCGGGCATAGATCCTCCTTGTGTTAAAGCCCCCGAGCTCTTGGTCACTCGTAGGGCAAAAGCCAGAGTTTGTAGCACTCTATCACAAGCGACGGGCACTGTCGCAGGGTAAAGCTAATAGATATTGCATATGCACAAAAATGACTACAGCTTGTATGGAGTCACTCAAAGATGCCGGTCTGCCTGCAGATTATGCAGGCGTTGAAAATGCATAAAGGTGTGAATGAGCTGCGTCTGTTATCGAATACTCTTACCTATCAGAGTTGTGTGCTTTTCCTGCATAAAGTACGGGTTTGCGCACGTCAGCGTGTTATTCTAGACATACGTAAATTCGTATAAGTTGGAGGTAGCATGTTCTCAATCGGTCAACACGTCATTCATCCGGGCCAGGGAGTCTGCACCGTCGTCGGTTTTAGGGACGACACACCGCAGCCCATGCTGCTGCTCGAGACCAAGCAGGGACATGCGCAGACGATCCTCATGTACCCCGTGGCGCAGGCCGACCGTCTGCACGCCGCCATCTCTCAGCAAGATGCCGAGCACCTGCTGAGCCACTATGACGAGCTGGAGTGCGACACCTTTACCGAGCGCAACAGCTCGCTTGAGGAGACACACTTTAAGCAGCAGCTCAAGCTGGGCGCGCCCGAGACGGTCCGCGTGGCAAAGACCATGATGCACCGCATTCGCCAGGCCGAGGAAGCTGATAAAAAACCCAGCTCCTACTACATGCGCGTACTCAAGGAGGCCAAACGCCGCTCCATCGAGGAGTTCGCCGTGGCCCTTGGCGTCACCGAGGAGGCCGCCGAAGCCCGCCTAGCCCAAGCCGCCCTCAACTAACCCATCCGCGCCAAAAACCACCACAAAGGGAACAGGCACCTTTGTGGTGGTTTTCTTGTTCTAGTAGTATTCATTCTTATCGATACCCACGAGCACAAGGAGTCTCTTATGGCAGAGCCGCTTACCGCCGGAATCACCCGCGACCGCGCGTTCGAACTGCTCAATGAGCACAACAAGGACCCGTTCCATATCACCCATGGCGAGACGGTCGAGGGCACTATGCGCTACTTTGCGCGCGAGTTCGACCCCGAGAACGAGGAGTTTTGGGGCATCGTCGGTCTGCTGCACGACCTGGATTGGGAGGAGCATGAGGACGACCCCATTAACCACACCATCTATGCTGCCGAGATTCTTGAGGGCGAAGGTGCGTCTCCCGAGCTCATTCGCGCCATCCAGACGCACACGTCGGACTTCAACACCTCACTACCCAAGCCCGAGCTGCAGATGGAAAAGATCCTGTTTGCCTGCGATGAGCTCACCGGCCTGATCGGCGCTGCCGTCATCATGCGCCCGAGCAAGAGCGTTATGGACTTTACGACCAAGTCGCTCAAGAAGAAGTTCAAGGACAAACGCTTTGCCGCCGGCTGCTCGCGCGACGTGATTTCGCAGGGCGCCGAGATGTTGGGCTGGGAGCTCCCCGAGCTCTTTGACCGCACCATCGCGGCCATGCAGTCCTTCGCCCCCGACCGAGATACCTTCCAGGCCTAACCGTCAACGCCACCTAAAACCACCACAAAGGGGACAGGCACCTTTGTGGTGGTTTTTGTTTGCGCGGGCGTTAGGGACGGACCTGGCCGGTGCCGCGGAGCTTGTATTTGTAGGTGGTGAGGGCCTCGGCGGCAAAGGGGCCACGGGCGTGGAGTTTTTGGGTCGAGATGCCGATCTCGGCACCCAGGCCAAACTCGCCGCCGTCAGTGAAGCGAGTGCTGGCGTTGGAGTACACGGCCGAGGCATCGACAGCATCGAGGAAGCGCTCGCAAGCATCCGTATCCTCGGCAACGATGGCCTCGGAGTGCATCGTGCCGTAGCGGTTGATGTGTGCGATGGCCTCGTCCTCGTTTGCCACGACCTTCACGCTCATCTCGAGCGCCAGGTACTCGCGACCCCAGTCCTCCTCAGTCGCGGCGACGTAGTCATCGCCCTCCACAAGCCCGGCATCGGCGCATGCGGCGCAGGTTGCCTCGTCGCCGTGAATCAGCACGCCGTGGTCATGCAGCACGGTCACGACCGCGGGCAAAAACGCATCGGCCACAGCACGGTCGACCAGCAGCGACTCGGCGGCATTGCACACGCCTACGCGCTGGGTCTTGGCATTAACGATAATGTTGAGCGCCTTATCAAAGTCGGCGGATTCATGCACGTAGATGTGGCAGTTGCCCGTGCCCGTCTCGATCACCGGCACAAGCGACTCGCGCACGCAGCGCTGGATCAGGCCTGCACCGCCGCGCGGAATGAGTACGTCGACAATACCGCGGAGCTTCATGAGCTCGCCGGTGGCCTCGCGGTCGGTGGACTCGATCATCGACACGGCCTCGCGCGGGAAGCCCTTGGCCTCGAGCGCATCGGCCAGCAGCTCGGCGATCATGGCACACGAGTGATAGGCCAGCGAGCCGCCGCGCAGAATGCAGGCGGTGCCGG
>CABTAA010000156.1 GCA_902482615.1 uncultured Collinsella sp. | reverse complement strand
CGAGTCGCCCCTGCGCGCCGACAGCGCGGACGGGTCGACGGGCAGCCTGGAGGCGTCGCTCATCAACACGCCCACCGGCACACCCCCTAGCATTACCACCGGAGGCTTTATGCCCTCGACTGGCGATATGGCAATGTACGCCGCGGCCGCCGCAGCGGTCGCCGGAGCCGCGCTCATCGTGGTCGCGCCCCTGGTCAAGCGGGGAGGTGCCAGCCATAAAGAGTAGCTGGCAGCCCCACAGAGAGCGGGGCGAGACGTAGCGAAGTAGATGCTAAGACACAGACAGATGATGACCGATCGAATGAGAACCAAACGGAAAACGGAGGAAAAGAAGATGAGCATGAACAAGAACATCGCACGCCTGGCAGTAACCGCCGGCCTCACGGCGGCGTTGAGCTTCGGCGGTGTGATGGCCCCGGTGACCATGGCGTTTGCTGCGGGTACGCCTGTGGCTACGACGAGCGGTAATGTGACGATTGAAAATGGCGGCTACGAGGGTACGACCTTTAAGGGCATCAAGATTTTCTCCGCTACCGTTACGCAGGATCAGACAGGCACCGATGTTTGGGACTCTACCGATGAGAAGACGCTGTCCGATATTAAGTGGGCATCGGATGAAGTGAGGGATGCCGTGACCGGGGAATTTAACTCGGACACGACGGACCCTTCTAAACCGGCCAACATCAATGATGCTGCCGCCTGGGCGAAGTGGATTAAGACTAAGACCGATGATGAGTATAAGGCTGGCACCAACCAGACTACCAATCTGAATGCGGGAACGACGCTCGATAGGATCTCCAAGGCGCTTGAAAGTGAGAAATGGACTGATGCGACGAGCGGTACGGGAACATTCGATGGTATTGCTGCTGGCTATTGGCTCTTTGAAACGAAGTTGGTCAGTAATACTACCGGAGCAGATGGTAACTATGACACTTACACCTCGCCGATCTTCGCTGTCGTCGGTGGCGAAGCTGTAAATGTGAAGCCCAAAAAGGATGTCCCCAACGTGACCAAGGCGGTCAAGGACGACAACAACGGCAGTTTTGTGACAGATAGGAACAAGGACGTTTTCGAGGCGCCCAATAGGGTTGCGGACTCTGCATCCGATCAGCTGGTTGAGTATCAGCTTGCAGGTACCGTGGCCAGCAATATCAATACTTATAATGAGTACAGCTATACCTTCACCGATGACCTGCCTTCTACGATGGTGCCCGAGCTCGTTAATGATAAGCCCGTTGTTAAGGTAAAGATTGGCGACAAAACGGTTGAGCCGAAAGACTATGATGCACAGTACAACACTGCCAAGAACGAGCTTGTTGTTTCTTTTGGCAACCTTAAGAAAGAAATTAAATCCGACAAGGATGAGGTTATTACCGTTAGCGGTAGCTCCAAAATCTATGTGAACTATAAGGCGAAGCTCGACCCTACTAAAGTTAAGGCCGATATGCTCGGTAAAGGCCAGAAGAACACCGTTACTCTGACCTATTCCAATAACCCTCACTCTACCGAAACGGGCACAACAGTCGTACATCCCGCTTATGATTACACCTACGGCATTGACGTCACCAAGGTCGGTGATGAAGAAACCCCTAAGAAGCTCTCTGGTGTTGTGTTTAAGCTGCAGGAGAAGAACGGCGGCACTGTCGAGGACGAGTACATTGATGCTAACGGAGTAAAGCAGGCGAACGCCGAGAATGCCAAGCTCACCACGACCGAGGACGGCAAGATTAGCGTCATCGGTCTCGATGAGGGCACTTACGTCCTCACGGAGGTCACGCCCGCGCCTGGCTACGATAACTCTCACGGCAACAAGGGCATCACGTTCACCATTACGCGTGGTACGCTTTCCGAGAGCGACGCCACCGTGGTAAATCCTGCGGTTGCGGTAACTGACGGAGACAATACGGGCCTCGTTAAAGCCGAAAACTCCACTGACGGCATGGTGCACCTCACCGTTACCGATAAGAAGGGCTCCGGCCTCCCGCTCACCGGCCTTAACGGTGTGACCTTCACTTGGATCGCTGGCGGCGCGGTGCTCGTCATCGGCGTGGCGCACCTCATCCGCAGCCGTAAGCAGGCTGAGGAGTCCGAGCAGGAGTAACGCTCGCTCACCCATCCCTTTGGCAGGTGGGATGTGATGGCCATGAGACTTGCGGACACTTTTCTCGTCCATCCACGTTCTTGCTTTGCCATTCTCTTTTCGGGGCAGACTCCGCACTGGAGTCTGCCCCGTTTTTTTGGACAACACAGGCAGCCTCCACCGTCCGATGCGGACTCATCCGTCATCGCGTTTCTTGACTCGTATGAGGTTCGATTTAAGGTCCGTAGGCGCTCGCGCGGTGCGGACGGTGGAGGGCATTTGCGCCGCAACAAGCGCAAATAAGAATGCCCGGGGTTAGAGGCCCGGGCATTTAACAAAACCAGAAAACTAGGCCGCCCGCGCTCTCTTTCATTTACGCGGGATGCGTCGTTTCCTATTGACATTGTATCCCGAATCGCCCAGCCGATCCGGGATATTCTGAAAACTCAAATATGGGCTTAGGCACGAACGGAATCTCGCTAATTCCGAAAATTATGTATAATTCCAATACAAACTGGAATCGAACGAAAACGATGGAAATGAACGAAGCGCTAATCTACTTACAAGAAGCACTAGGCCTCTCCGCCAAGGCCAAAACTTGGCCTGGATTCGCACGCTTGCCGCTGCATCTGCGGGCGATTGAGGTCCGCGCTGTTGACGCAAACGGTTTTTCGTTTTTGCTTGCAAGTTTGCCTACTGGCGTCGGGCTTCCCGAGGCTAAGAGAGTCTATAGCCAGCTAGCCTTGCGTGCGGAGACTCCTGTTGTCGTTTCGTTTCCTGATGCCGATGCACGTCAGCGCAAAGCATTGGTCGCACAAGGGATTCCCTTTGTCTGCCCCGGTAGACAGGCTTTTCTTCCATTTATGGGCACAGCTTGCACGGAGAGGGGCGGTGCCCGGTTTCGCAATCACGCGTCCAAGATGTCACCCAACGCACAGGCTGCCGCAATCTGGGGAGCAGCCCAGGAGCCGTATCGTCCCTATGACCTTTGTCGTGCGCTTGGGATTTCGGCAAGCCGCGCGAGTGAGGCCATAACCGAGCTTGTTGACAGGGGAATCGCGAGGCGCGAGCGTCGCGAGCGACGTGTCGTCGTGTTCCCTGTTGCCGTCGATCTTCTGCTCAGCGAGCACATGGCAGAACTCTCCTCGCCTGTCTCAAAGGTCTTTTTTGCAAGGAAGACGCCGAAGATCGACTATCTTGTTGACGCCGGGGAGTCGGCGCTCGCCGCGCGTTCGATGCTCGCTGCACCGGGCATGGAACAAAAGGCCGTCTTAAGAAGTACATGGCGTCAACTGAGCGACCTCGAAGTCGCAGACGGGGAGTTGCCGGATAACGAGACGGCGATGATCCAAGTGTGGCGCTATGCGCCCGTGTTTGCCGGCTCCTCCCGTGTCGACGACATTTCGCTTGCGCTATCTTTGGCGGCAATCGACGATGAGCGAATTCAGCTCGAAGTCGATCGCATGTTTGGAAAGGAATATCCATGGCAAGAAGCGCTGTAGAAGGTCTCCAAGAATTCGGACCGTAGGCGGTGTTTCGGTCCTAGCTGCGTTGTCCGGCGCGGAAGCTCGCTAATCGGCTATTATTTGTTTAGACAACCTGAGCTGTAGAGGAGTGACCGGCGATGGTGCAGGGCGCCAAACATATGAAGAGCAATAACGCCGCGGACAACGGCGGCTCAAGCCCTCAGCCCAAACCTCAACCAAAGCCCAAGCGCCGTCGCAAGCGACTGCCGCGCTGGGCCGACCGGCTCATCACCATCGTCATCATCCTTATTGGCGTGGGCCTTATGACCTGGCCGTGGATCTTGGACCGGCTCGAAGCCTCGGGCGTGTTTAACCAGATCAGCACCGTGTCCAGCACCGTGGACGCGCTCTCCGAAGAGGAGCGCGAGCGCATCCTGCTCCAGGCGCGCTCCTTTAACGAGCAGCTGGCGGGCGAGGCCACCGAGCTTCCCGCCGACCAGATCGAGCCCTATGCCCGGCAGCTCATCTTTGACCGCGACCCCATGATGAGCTGGGTCGAGATCCCCTCCATCGACGTGAGCATGCCCATCTACCACGGCACGAGCGAGGAAGTCCTTATGGCGGGCGTCGGCCACCTGGAGGGCACGAGCCT
>CABTAA010000155.1 GCA_902482615.1 uncultured Collinsella sp. | reverse complement strand
ACGAGTTTGTCAAGTTTTTGGCCTTTGTGCATGCGGACGCCTATGGCCGCGGCCTGGGTATCGATGCGACGAGTCCGGCGTTTGGCCCGCTTACCTGCAACGCTGGCGTCATCCGCGTGGCGGATGGCCATATCGAGCAGGTCATCGACGTGCGCTTCCCCGACAGCACGAGTGCCGATACCATCCGCGAGCAGCTCGACCCGCTCGTGGGCCGTTTTGGCGTGACGTGCCAGCTGGGTCGCGCTAAGGTGCCGTTCTCGGTGTCTGCCGACGATCCGGCCGTGAAGGCGCTTATTGATACCTATAACGAGTTTACGGGCAAGCATGCTGAGCCCTTTGCCATGGGCGGTGGCACCTATGCGCGCAACTTTGCCCGCGCCGTCTCGTTTGGCCCCGAAGAGACCGGCCTGGAGCTGCCCGAGTGGGGCGGCCAGATGCACGGTCCCAACGAGTGCGCCAACGAGGAACAGCTCAAGCAGGCGCTCAAGATCTATATTGTTGCGATCCTTCGTTTGAATGAATTAGAGCTTTAAGGTTTCGCGGTTTCCCAATCTAAGTTGCGGTGGAATAGTTCCTAGAATGGGCCATTTGATGGCCAAGCAGGAACTATTTCACCGCAACTTTGTTTTTATTGGTGTAAAAGGTGCGCCATGTTCGGCGCTGGATTGTTATCCGTTTGTAAAGGCTGGGCAGAGCTTGCGGTAAGGGTCTATCAAATGACCGTAAGAAACCGCAGTTGGCGCGGGCGCTACCCGATCGGGGCCGTATCTTTCCAAACAGCAAAGCGGGCAGGGTGCCCGCGAGTCGCATGTATGAAAGGAAGATCATGCTCGATCAGGCTTATTCTCGTCGTCAGTTCCTCGGCCTCGCTGGTGGTCTTGCCAGCATCGTCGGTCTCGGTCTCGTTGGTTGCGGCGCCGCCGATACGGGTAGCGCCGCCGTTGCCGAGTCCGTCTCCGGCGAGGTGACCTACGATGGTGCCTCCTCGTTCCAGGCTCTCGTCGAGGCCGCTGCCGAGAAGTTCATGGACGCCAACCCCGATGTCTCCGTCTCCGGCTCGGGTAACGGTTCGGGCAAGGGCCTGACCGCTGTCGCCGCCGGCACCGTCACCATCGGCAACTCCGACGTCTTCGCCGAGACCAAGCTCGAGGCCGATCAGGTCAAGAACCTCGTCGACCACGAGGTCGCCGTCGTGGGCATGGGTCCCGTCGTCTCCAAGAACGTCAAGGTCGACGACCTGTCCCTCGAGCAGCTCAAGGGCATCTTCTCCGGCCAGATCACCAACTGGAAGGAGGTCGGCGGCGACGACGCCAAGATCGTCGTCCTCAACCGCAAGGCCGGCTCCGGCACCCGCGCCACCTTCGAGGCCGCCGTCTTTGGTGACGAGGCCGTCGACTTTAAGGGCGACGCCGAGCTCGACAAGTCCGGCGACGTCCAGACTCAGATGGGCAGTACCGACAACGCCATCTCCTACCTCGACTTCTCGCACTTCGATGACTCCAAGTTCAACGCCATCAAGGTCGAGGGCGTCGAGCCCAAGAGCAAGAACGTCACCGACGACTCCTTCAAGATCTGGGCGACCGAGCACATGTACTGCTCCAAGGACGCCGACGAGGCTACCAAGGCTTTCCTTGAGTTCATGCTCTCCGACGACGTCCAGGGCAAACTCGTCGAGGAGCAGGGCTTTATCCCCGTCTCTGCCATGAAGGTCGTCAAGGACGCCAGCGGCAAGGTCTCTGCTAAATAAGTAATCGCCCCGGAAAGGTTTGCAATGGCAAAACAGCTGCCAAAGCGCGACCTTGAGAACGTGGGCCTGGGCGTCACGGGCGCGTGCGTAGCGCTCGTGACGCTTGTCGTTGCCGCGCTCATCTTTATGGTCGCCCAAAAGGGCCTCTCGGCTTTTGTCAAGGACGGCGTCTCGGTCGTCGAGTTTTTCACCGGCACCAAGTGGGACCTGGCCAACACAGCCGAAAACGGCCTGCCCTATACCGGCGCCCTGCCCCTGATCGTCACCTCGTTTGCGGTCATGGTGCTCTCCACGCTTATCGCGCTGCCCATCGCTATCGGCTCTGCCATCTTTGCAGTCGAGATCCAGCCTAAGTTTGGTTCCAAGGTCTTTCAGCCGCTTATTGAGCTTTTGACTGGTATTCCTTCGGTCGTCTTTGGTCTGATCGGTTTTCACGTGGTCGTCGGCCTTATGAAGAGCGTTTTCCACGTAAGCACGGGCTTGGGCATCTTGCCCGGCGCCGTCGTGCTGGCCGTCATGATCCTGCCGACGATGACCACGCTTTCGGTCGATGGCCTGCGCGCCGTGCCCGACAGCTACCGCCAGGGCTCGCTCGCGCTGGGCTACACCCGCTGGCAGACCATCTGGCACGTGGTGCTCAAGTCCGCCATGCCGTCGCTCATGACTGCGGTCATTCTGGGTATGACCCGCGCCTTTGGCGAGACGCTCGCCGTGCGCATGGTCATCGGCGGTATTGAGGCCATGCCGACGTCGCTGCTGTCGCCGGCCTCGACCATCACCACCACGCTCACCACGTCCATGGCGGTCTATGCAGAGGGCTCGGCCCAGGACGATGTTCTGTGGGCGCTCGGTCTGCTGCTGATGGGCATGAGCCTCATCTTCATCCTGATCATCCATCTCATTGGCCGCAAGGGGGCGAAGGCTCGTGGCTAGCACGCGCATCCACATTGACGAGGCGAGACTCGGGCGCGTCCAAAAGCAGGACCGCTTCGCCACGGGCGTGTTGACGGCGATCGTCGCCATCGTCATGCTCATCGTCGTCTCCATGGTGGCCTATATCCTGTTCGAGGGCATCTCGACGCTGTTCCAGCCGGGCTTTCTCACGGAGCCGTCGCGCGCCAACGGAACGCAGGGCGGCGTGCTCTACCAGCTGTTCGACTCGTTCTACCTGCTGCTGATCACCCTGATCATCTCGGTGCCCATCAGCCTGGGTGGCGCGGTCTTTTTGGTTGAGTACGCACCTGACGGACCCGTCCGCGACATTGCCTCCACCGCCATCGAGACGCTGTCCTCGCTGCCTTCCATCGTTGTCGGCATGTTCGGTTTTCTGGTGTTCTCGGTGCAGCTGGGCTGGAAGTACTCCATCATCTCCGGCGCCGTCGCGCTCACCATGTTCAATATCCCCATTCTGGTGCGCGTGATCCAGCAGGCGCTCGAGGACGTGCCGCAGGCCCAGCGCGATGCGTGCCTGGCCATGGGCCTCACCCGCTGGGAGGCCACGCTGCACATCCTGATTCCCGAGGCCATGCCCGCTATCGTGACCGGCATCGTGCTTTCGGCCGGCCGCGTCTTTGGCGAGGCCGCGGCGCTGCTCTTTACCTCGGGCATGAGCTCGCCGGTTCGCCTCAACTTCTTGAGCCTTAACCTGTCGAGCCCTACTTGCGCCTGGAACGTGTTCCGCCCCGGTGAGTCGCTCGCCGTGCATATCTACAAGATCTATGGCGAAGGCAGCCCCGAGGCCCAGCAGATCGTTTGGGGTACCGCGGCACTGCTGATGATTTGCGTACTGCTGTTTAACGTAATCGCCCGCATTGTGGGCAAGCAACTGGCAAGGAAGATGACGGCCGAATGAGCGAGATGAATGTAACGCCCGCAACCGAAGCGGCATCGTCCGACACCCGGGACTTCCTGTCGAGCGTGGGGGAGAGCGAGAAGCGCGTGCGCGTGAGCGGCAAGGCCGTGAGCGACGAGGTTGTGCTCTCCACCAAGGACGTCAACGTGTACTATGGCGACCACCATGCACTGCACAATACGTCGCTCGACTTCCACAAGGGCGAGATCACGGCGCTCATCGGGCCTTCGGGCTGCGGTAAGTCGACCTTCTTGCGTAGCCTCAACCTCATGAATCGCGAGATTCGCGGCTGCCGCGTGGAGGGCGAGATCAACTATCGCGGGCGCAACGTGAACACCAAGACCGAAAACACCTACGAGCTGCGCCGTTCCATTGGCATGGTGTTCCAGCAGCCCAACCCGTTCCGCAAGTCCATTCGCGACAACATCACGTTTGCGCCCAAGCGCCACGGCATCACCGACCGTGACGAGCTCGACCGCATGGTCGAGGAGAGCCTGCGCGGCGCGGCGCTGTGGGACGAGGTCAAGGACAAGCTCGACAAGAGCGCCCATGCGCTTTCGGGCGGTCAGCAGCAGCGCCTGTGCATCGCGCGCCCGCTGGCGCTCAACC
>CABTAA010000154.1 GCA_902482615.1 uncultured Collinsella sp. | reverse complement strand
CATTGACGAGGGCGCGTGCGATGGCGACGCGCTGCATCTGGCCGCCCGAGAGCTCGGATATGCGGTGGTCCCAGTGGTCGACGGGCAGCGTGACAGCCTGCAGCGCGTGCACGGCGCGCATTTCGCGCTGGCTACGGGGCACATTGGTGTAGGCCAGCGGCAGCATGACGTTTTCGATAACCGACAGGCGCGGCAGCAGGTTGAAGCTCTGAAAGACAAAGCCAATGCTCAGGGCGCGAACTTCGGTGAGCTCGTCATCATCGAGCTCGGCCACGTTGATCCCTTGCAGGTAATAGTCGCCCGCCGTCGGCTTATCCAGGCAGCCTAGGATGTTCATGAGCGTTGATTTGCCCGAGCCCGAGGGGCCAGTGATAGCGACGAATTCGCCGGGATTTACCGCCAGGCTCACGTTGTGCAGGATGTGGGCGCACCCCGCCTCGCTCTCAAAGATGCGGTGCACCTTGCGGATGTCGATAACGGGACGCATTACATGCCCTCGTCGGCAGACATACTGCCCGAATCCGCGTTGTGGCCGCCGTCAGCCGTTGCGTCAGCTCCGGTGTCCATGACGAGGGTGTCGCCATCGCGCAGCCTGGTAACCGGAACGTTGGGGTTAATCTCGTTGCCCTGGTCGTCGCGCTTGACCTGTGTCTTGCCGACTACGGCTTCGTTGTCGTTTTGCGTCACGACGGTCACCTTCACGCGATGGGTTTGCTTGCCCTCGTCATCGGTTGCGACGTTGACGTAATAGTGTTCGCCGTCTTCGGTCATGAGCACCATCGTCGGCACCATCACCACGTCGTCGAGCTGCTCGGTCACCACCGAGACCTCGGCCGTCATGCCCGGCTTCAGGCGCGCGTCGGGCGCCTCGATGAGAATGTCGACGTTAAAGGTCACGCTGCCGCCGCCACCGTTGGCGGCGTCGGAGTTTGCCACCGACGCGATAGCCGTGACGGTGCCCTGGCTCACGATATCGGGAAACGCGGGATACGTGACGTTGGCGCTCTGCCCAACGGCGATCTTGGCGATGTCCTTTTCGCCCACCTGCACGGTCACCTTCATCTTAGATAGGTCGGCGATCTGCATGCACTGCTTGCCGCCGCTCGTATCGCTTTCGCCCATGATCATGCCGCCTGTAACCGTGGCGCCCACTTTGGCATTGAGCTCCACGATGCTACCCGAGCTCGGGGCCGTGACCGTGCGACTGGAGGCCTTGGCGTTCGCCTGGTCGAGGTTTGCCTGGGCTGATGCGAGGCTGCGCTGCGCGGCCGATACGGCGTTCGTGTCCACTGATGCGGCGGAGACGCCAGCCGCTGCGGAAGCTCCCTCGACGTCCGTCGTTGGGGTGGCCTGCGCAGCAGCTGCGGCTTTCTGCGCGTTGGCGAGGTCTTCTTGAGCGGCAGCAACTGCACGCTGCGCCTCGGCAACGTTGCGATCGAGCTCGTCGTTTTTAATGGTCATAAGCACGTCGCCCTCGTTGACGGATTGGCCTGCCTGCACGTTGATAGAATCGACCGTGCCGTCGACAGAAGGGGAGACGACTGAGGACGAAATGGGTTTGAGCTGGCCTTTCGCCTCGACCGTTGTGGTAAACGTGCCCTCGGTCACCATGTCGGTCACAGGACCGCTAGCGCCCTGTGGCTGCACATTGATAACAAGGGTTGCAACAATGGCAATGAGCGCGACGGCACCCACGACGCCGGCGGCAATACCGCGACGAATCAGCTTTTTGCGTCGGCGTTCGGCACGCTTTGCCTTGAGCTTGGCATATGCCTCTTCATCGGAAATCTCGGCCGTATCGTTCGCGCGTCCGCTCTGCTTGTCGGCATGTACGTTTGTAATCAGAGGAAACGTTTCGGTGGCACCTTCGGGCGTGCGCTCGGTATCATCTGGGCCCGGGGTGATCGTGGGGACATTCGGCATAGCGTCTCCTTTATAGAAAGAACCTCGATAATTATATGCGCCCACCGGTTGGGGCGGGCGCATAGGACGGTTTCTTTCGGAACTGTTAGATTGGTCGCAGCGGTTCCACGTTGTAGGAATGCGCGCGTTGCACTACGAGTGGACAACCACGCACAGGCCGACTTTGATGCAATCGTGCAGTGCCTTGGCGTCGGCCAGGCGCAGGTTGATGCAACCGTGGCTGCCGCACCACTTGTACGACTCGGCGTTATCGAAGCTCTTGTCGTTTTGCCAGGTGGCGTCGTGGAAGCCGATCATGTTGCCCTCAAACGGCATCCAGTAGCTCACCGGGCTCTCATATTTGGGTTTACCGGTCTCGGGGTCCTTGGCTCCGATCAGGGTGCTGCCGCCGTCGTTGCTGTTGATTTGCCACACACCCTCGGGGGTGGCGTCTTCGCCCGGTTTGCCGGAAATAAAGTTGGCCTCCCACACGATATTGCCGCTCTCGTCATAGTAGCGCGCGTGCTGCTCGGACAGGTCGACGTCGATATACGCCTTCCAGTCGGGCTCTCCCTTTGCGGTAAAGGTGTCGGCCTTCTGGGAGTACTTGATCTCGATCTCGCCGGTCTGCTTGTTGTTAATGGCGTCCTCGACCTGCTTGGCGAGCGAGCTGCTGTCGATGGACCAACCAAAGTCGCCGCCTTCGACGGCGCACTGCTTGCCATCGGCGCGCGTCCACCAACGAGTGGAGCCCACGGTATTAAAGCCGTTGGCGAGTTCGGCTGCCCAGCTGCTGATCTGCGACGTATCGAGCGTGGGGTTGGCCGGATCGGCAAAGCTGATCCACTGCAACACGGAGCTGCCATCAACCTTGCCGGCATCCTCGCCGTTGAGCTTGAGGGTCACGTTGACGCCCAGGAAGTTGTTGGCGGCATCGCATGCGGCCTGAATCTGATCATCGGTCAGCGTTCCATTAAGCGGCTCATAGGCATCGTTGCCGAGCTTGGAAAGATCTACGGTCTCGGTCAGCGAGGCAAGCTCGAGCTCGGCGTACTTAATGACATGCTCGCGGTTGAGCTTTTCGTTGGAGCGCGCCTTCTCGACGGTAAACTTGCCGGCCTGCTCGTCATAGGAGCTATTGGCCTCGAACGTGCCCGAACGGCCCTCGTTAAACTCGTCGATGGCGGCGCCCAGATCCTCCTCAAACTGCTTTTGGTCAAAGGTGTCGGAGAGCATGGACAGGTCGACGTCTTGATCAAGATCGACTTCGTTGGAGGTAGCGGTTGTTTTGGTCTTGCCGCTTAAGGATTCCACAAGACGGACCGGCCACATAAAGGCTTCGTTGTGGCTGATGATTTCTTTTGCGGCAGCTTCGCCGTCGACGATGGGCTCATCGGACTCGGGCTGATAGGTCCAGCTAAAGTCATCGCCTGTCACGGCGAGCTTATAGTGCTTCCATGCCGAATTGACCTTGGTGGCGGCAGACGAAGCGTTGGAGAACGAGACGTCGACGCCGGCGATGGTGGTGTTGGGGTAGGCTACCTGCGAAAACGCTACGACGCCTACTATATAGACAATGACGATTAGGCCCAGGACGACAAATAACGTCGTCTTTTTGCCCGACTTATTGTTCTCGGCGGGTTTGCGCGCGGGGCCGCGATCGCCTCGAGCGTGCGTGGGGGGCTGCTTGGGCGCATTGCCGTTTGCCTGGCGCTGCTGACGTTGTTGACGCTGCTGTCGCTGTCGGTTCGGGTATTGGGAAGCGTTTGCTGCACTACGCTGCTGACCGTGGCTCGGCGCGATAGGACGCGGCGACTGAACGCCGCCGGTGTGCCTGCTCGGCTGCTGCGGATCGGGAATCAGTTGAGTTCGATCGTTTTGCGACATCGTATGCATATCCTTCGATTTTCGCCTTGCGGTTCATCGTGTTTTTACTGGGCTTGCATTATAGCGATTGCCCTGCTGTTTGTGGTACGGAAACGGTGGCATTCAAAAGAGGTGGGACATTTGTCCCACCTTTGAGTCGTTCTTTGCCGCTATCCGCACACACCGCATTTTGCACAGGCCGAAAGTGCGGCCGGAGCCTGCGCGATGCCGCCCTTTGCCGTCTCGCGCAGCGTGGCCGGCAACGCGTGACCCACCGAGAGCATGACATGTGCCATCTGGTCAAACGGCACCAGGCTCTTAATGCCTGCGAGGGCGAGTTGTGCCGAGCTAAAGGCCGCTGCCACGCCGATGGCGTTGCGGTTTTGGCAGGGCACCTCCACGAGGCCACCGACGGGGTCACAAACGAGGCCCAGCAGGTTACTTAGCGCGATGGAACTGGCGTCAAGCGCCTGCTCGGGCGTGCCGCCGAGCATCTGTACCAGCGCGGCGGCTGCCATGGCGGCG
>CABTAA010000153.1 GCA_902482615.1 uncultured Collinsella sp. | reverse complement strand
AGTCGACCGATACCAAGGGTCTCGTCAAGATGCTCGACCCCAAGTACAACCCCGAGCACTTCGAGGACGCCCGCTTCCTGGGCCGCGGTACCTGCACCGTCAGCCAGATCTTCTACACCAGCCCCAGCCGCTGCGCCGTGGCCGATTCCTGCGCCATCTCCATCGACCGTCGCATGACCGCCGGCGAGACCTGGGAGTCCTGCTTGGACGAGATTCGCAACCTGCCGGCCGCCAAGAAGTACGGCGACGACGTGAAGGTCTCCATGTACATGTACGACCGTCCGTCCTGGACCGGCGAGGTCTACGAGACCGAGGCTTACTTCCCCACGTGGATCAACAAGGAGACCGCTCCGCACGTCAAGGCCCTCGTCGACGCCCACAAGGCCATGTTCGGTGACGAGCGCATCGGCTGCGAGCCCAGCATGGACAAGCGCACCGGTCGCCCGCTGTGCGACAAGTGGACCTTCTCCACGAACTGCGTCTCCATCCAGGGCCGCTACGGCATCCCCTGCGTGGGCTTTGGCCCGGGTGCCGAGTCTCAGGCTCACGCTCCCAACGAGGTCACCTACAAGGACGACCTGGTCACCGCTGCCGCCATGTATGTGGCTGCCCTGAACCTCTACGATCCGAGCCAGGCCGATGGCGACGCCACCGTGTTCCGCGCCGGTCTGACCAACAACAAGATCGATTAGTCCCATTCTTCGATTTTGTTGAGCCGGGGGCCGCTCGTGTCCCCGGCACCTCCTGTTGACTTGGGGCCCGCGGTCGTTATCTCCCATGCTTCCTCAACGGTGGCGGGTCCTCGTCATGGTGCTCTGTATGTTCTGCCACACGCGCATGCCGGAGCACATCTACTCATTGCGATCGTTTCATCTTTAGAAAGGACATTTCCATGGACGCTAAGTTTACCGAGCTCGTCGAGCAGCTGAACGGCCTCGATTTTAAGGGTATGTACGGTAGCGACTTCCTGCACACTTGGGACAAGACCACCGACGAGCTCAAGGCGCTCTACATCGTCGCCGACGCCCTGCGCGAGCTGCGTGAGAACAACGTTTCGTCCAAGATCTTCGACTCGGGCCTGGCCGTCTCCCTGTTCCGCGACAACTCCACCCGTACGCGCTTCTCTTTCTCTAAGGCCGCCAACCTGCTCGGCCTTGAGCTGCAGGACCTGGACGAGAAGAAGTCCCAGATCGCTCACGGCGAGACCGTCCGCGAGACCGCTACCATGATCTCCTTCATGGCCGACGTCATCGGCATCCGCGACGACATGTACATCGGCAAGGGCGACGCCTACATGGCCGAGGTCTCCGAGTCCGTGCAGCAGGCCTACGAGGACGGCGTTCTGGATCACCGTCCCACGCTCATCTCCCTGCAGTCCGATTCCGACCACCCCACGCAGTCCTCTGCCGACATGCTCTACCTCATCAACGAGTTTGGTGGCCTCGAGAACCTCAAGGGCAAGAAGGTTGCCGTCACCTGGGCCTATTCGCCCTCTTACGGCAAGCCACTGTCCTGCCCGCAGTCGCTGATCAGCCTGCTGCCCCGTTTTGGCATGGACGTCACCCTGGCCCACCCCGAGGGCTACGACCTCATGCCCGAGGTCGTCGAGCGCGCCAAGGGCTATGCCGCCGAGTCCGGCACCACCTTTAAGCAGGTCAACACCATGGCCGAGGCCTTCGAGGGCGCCGACATCGTGATCCCCAAGAGCTGGGCTCCGTTTGCCGCCATGGAGAAGCGCACCAACCTGTACGCCGAGGGCGACGACGCCGGCATCGCAGCGCTCGAGAAGGAGCTGCTCGCCCAGAACGCCACCCATCAGGACTGGTGCTCCACGACCGAGCTCATGGAGAAGACTGCCAACGGCCAGGACACTATCTTTATGCACCCGCTGCCCGCCGACATCTCCGGTGTTTCCTGCGAGCACGGCGAGGTTAACGCCGACGTCTTCGACATGCACCGCGTGGGCATGTACAAGGAGGCCAGCTACAAGCCGTACGCCATCGCTGCCATGATGTTCCTGCAGAAGGTTGCCGATCCCGCCGCTACCCTCAAGGCCCTCGACGAGCGCAACACCGCCCGTTGGCTCCAGGCCTAAAGCCGGGTTGAGGTAAGCCATGTAAAGGGGGCGCTCTGCCAACCGGCGGGGTGCCCCTTTTTTGCATCGCGGGCGTGCGGGATAAGCGCTTTCGATGTGGATGCCCGCGGCGCGAGTTATGGGTACGATGGTTTCAGGGGAGGTATCACCATGAAACTTGGATGCGTCATTATGGCATCGGGCGAGGGCAAGCGGTTTGGCTCTAACAAGATGCTTGCCGATATCTATGGCGAGCCGCTGATTGCCCGGACCATCGATTCGGTTCCCCGGGGCTTTGACGTCGTGGTTTCGACGCGTTGGCCCGAGGTCGCTCAGATTTGCGAGGACAAGCATTGCCCGTGCGTGCTGCACGATGGCGAGCTGCGCAGCGAAAGCGTCCGTGCGGGCCTTTCGTGGGGAGTCGAACGCAACTGGAAAGGTTGCCTCTTTTTGCCGGGCGACCAGCCGCTTGTGAGCGCGGACTCTTTTGAGGCCATGGTTCGCGCGTTTGACGAGCGTGGCCGCAAACATCCGGTGCGCTTGGCGTGCAACGGTGAGCCTTCGAGCCCGGTGCTCTTTCCGGCGGAACTGTTCGATGCACTTATGTGTCTTGAGGGCAAGGACGGCGGGGGTTCGATCCTCAAGGACCGTACCGACGTGGTGCTGGTCGAGGCGCGCGCCTACGAGCTGTGGGACGTCGATACCGCCAAGGGACAGCAACGCATAACGGAGCATATCGCCGCTTGCTCGTATTTTGATCGCGTGGCCAACTGCATCAATCAATAAGGAGCAATTATGATCATCATCAAAAACGGCGCGCTCGTGACGCCCCAGGGGCTTCGCCGCGCCGATCTTGCCATGGAGGGCGATAAGATTGTGCGGATTGCCGCGGCAATCGAGCCGGGCGAGGGCGATACCGTCCAGGACGCCACCGACTGTTGGGTGTTCCCCGGCTTTATCGACGGCCACACGCACATGCAGTGCTGGACTGGCATGGATTGGACGGCCGATAGCTTTGAGACCGGTACGCGTGCGGCTGCCTGCGGCGGTACGACGACCATCGTGGACTACGCGACGGCCGATCGCGGCGTGACCATGCCCGATGCCTTGGCCGAGTGGCATCGCCGCGCCGACGGCAGCTGCACGGCCAACTACGCGTTTCATATGGCACTCGCCGAGTGGAATGAACGCAACCGCGCCGATCTTTCGGTCATGCGCGAGGCGGGCGTGTCGTCGTTTAAGACCTACTTTGCCTATGACCACCTGCGCCTGGACGACGCCGAGACGCTCGAGGTGCTCGAGGAGCTCAAGCGTATTGGCGGCATACTGTGCGTGCATTGCGAGAACGGCACGTTGGTCAACGCGCTGCAGAAGCGCGTGTTTGAGCAGGGTATCCACGGGCCCGAGGGCCATGCGCTCAGCCGTCCGGACGTGTGTGAGGCCGAGGCCGTGAGCCGCCTGCTGTATCTGGCTCACTTGGCCGGGGACGCTCCGGTCAACGTGGTGCACCTTTCGACCAAGCTGGGGCTCGAGGCCATCCGTGCTGCCAAAGCGCGCGGGCAGAAGAATATCTATGTCGAGACCTGCCCTCAGTATCTGATGCTCGACGACACCTGCTATCTGGAGCAGGGCGAGGACGGCTTTGCGGGCGCCAAGTACGTGATGAGCCCGCCGCTGCGCCATGCCGGTGACCGTGCCGCGTTGCGCGAGGCGCTTGTGGCTGGCGAGATCGATACTATTGCAACCGATCATTGCAGCTTTAACCTGCACGGGCAAAAGGACCGCGGGCGCGACGATTTCCGCGCGATTCCCAACGGCGGGCCCGGCGTGGAGCATCGTCCCGTCGCGATTGCCACGAGCTTTGAGGGCCAGCTGGGCCCCGAGGACCTCTGCCGCTTGATGAGCGAGAACCCGGCGCGCGTTTTTGGCATGTATCCGCGCAAGGGCTGTCTTGCCGAGGGTGCCGATGCCGACGTGTGCGTGTGGGATCCCCAGGCGCGCTGGACCATTCGCGCGGCGACGCAGCATCAGGCCGTGGACTACACGCCGCTCGAGGGTTTTGAGGCACATGGCCGCGCCAAAGCCGTGTTTGTGAACGGCGTGCTGGCGGCACGCGACGGCGAGCCCACCGGAGCCCAACCCCGCCGCTACGTCCCCCCCTAGCAGCAAAGATGCCGTGTCCCCTCCGCAGTTGCGGTGAAATACGGACTGTTTGCGGCCGTTAGGCGGCCAAACAGTCCGTATTTCACCGCAACTGA
>CABTAA010000152.1 GCA_902482615.1 uncultured Collinsella sp. | reverse complement strand
TGCCTCGACAACTTGCTCGGCAGCCGCGGTCGCGGCCTTCTGCGCGGCATCCACCACGGCGGGTGCAGCCTCACGCGCGGCAGCGACCATACGGTCCTTAATGCCCTCGACGAGTTTACTCATTGTCTCTCCTCTTAGTTGTTGGACTCGACGGCTGCGGCGGTGTCGGCCGCGTCCTCGAGCTGCAGGTTCAATAGCTTCATGCCGTATTCCGGCACGTTGATATCGATGGGTTGGCCATACAGGTCACCAGGGCGCACAAAAGCGAGCACCGTCATAATGCGCGCCATGGCCTCGGGCGATTCGGTGAGCCCACGCTCAAACCAGCGCTGAATCATGCCGACCTCGGCACTCACGACGTAGGTGACGTAGTAGTCAAAGAACGTGCCCAGCGCCAGGCCCAAAATGCCCGTCTGCGCACGCGGCACCACGGCCTCGCGTGCGGTATCGATGATCTTTTTAATAAAGGCGGGGTCGCCGCCCGGGCCCAGCAGGGCCCCGATAAGGTCGCGATTGGCCGCAAGATAGCGCAGCAGCTCAACCGAACCGGGTGCCGGCTCAAGATCATCGATGTTGTGATAGAGGTCAGGCAGCTGAGCTGCGGTGATGAGCTCAATGCGCTCACGGATCTCGGCCAGCAAGCCGTCCTCGATTTGATTGATAAAGTCGGGAATATCGCGGTAGTGCGAATAGAACGTGCGGCGCGTAAGGCCGGCACGCTCGGTGAGCGACGCGACGTTAATGCGCGAAAGGTCGCCGCTTTCGGCAAGCTCGCTGGCAAGCGCCTGGCGAAGGGCACGCTGCGAGCGAAGGGACCGGCGATCGCATTTCTCGAGCTGGGACAAGCGTCCTCCTTGTTACTCAGCCTGTGCGCTATTGCACAGTGCGAGTATTATTGCACACCGTGTGCATCAACACGTAAAGGCAATATTTTAGATGTGACGAAGGGACAGTCCTCTTGTCACATTCAGCGACCGCCTAGGTTGCGCCAGTTGTGCCTGGCTTTTGAAGCGGCATTGCCAATTGTTCAAAATGTCATTCGTGGGTAGAATAGTGTCGACGGCAGCCCAAGTTCTGGAAAGCTGGGCAGCGCCGTTGTTTGCATTAGGGGGTCAACGCCTTAGCGGCGGCGACCCCTTCTGTTGCGCTTCGAACGCTGCTTGAGTGCCTCGGAAAGGCCGACAAGCGCCGTGAAGAACGAGACCAAAGCGGTCAGAAGTCTCACGAAATCAATCAAATCGGTCATGGGCATCACCTCCCGTCAGATGGAGGGCGCTGCCCGGCACATGGAACTGCCGCCAACAGCATCAATTCTATCAAAGCGCAGTTAGGTATGCGAATGTTTGTTCGTATTTCAAGAGACCAGCGTCAACTGTGACAAAGGGGCTATCCCTTTGTCACATTATTCGATGATGGTGCGGGAGTTCTGCTTATGCATGGTGGCGAGCATGTGTCTGGGAACGGCGTGGACCATGCAGCTGCCGATAGTCGCGCTCGCGGCGGCTTTAGCTGCATCGCTAGCGTTTTTGGTCGCGTAGCTGTGACGGAAACGCTTGAGCATGGCAATGTCGTTGCCGCCGTCTCCATAGACCGCGACCTCGTCCTCGGCAATGCCGTAGTAGCCCGCCAGCCAGGACACACTCTCGCCCTTGTTGCACGCCGCGTCCGTGATCTCAAACATCACCGGGTCAAACGGCGCGTTGACTACACGGTCCGAGCGCTCGGCCAAATATGCCTTAAGGTCGCGCTCCAGCTCGGGCGAGGTCACGCGGCAGTTGATCTTGCACACATCGTGGCGCAGGATGTCACCGATCGACTGGTCGAAATACTGCTCCTCGTGATACCCGCCACGTGCACGCATACCGCGCATCACGATGCGCTTGATGGGGCTGTCCTTTTTAAAGCCCGCCTGGTGCATCTCGAACGACCCGCTCGAGAACATGCCATCGGGCGTGGAGCAATCAAAGCAAATGTCCGGAAACTCCTTGAGCAGCTCCTCGGTGATCTGCGGGTCGATGGTCCAGGTCTTGAGCACCTCACCATGGCTGTCGCGCACGATGGACCCATTGGAGCAGCAGGCGTCAAGCGGCAGGCCCGTAAAGCCATGCTCGCCGATCGGCAGCGTTGAGCGTCCGGTCGCGGGAACCACATGCAGGCCAGCCTCGGTCAGCTCGCGAATGGCGCGGCGGATGGTCCCATCTGCCTCGTGCAGGGCGTTCAGCAGCGTTCCGTCTAAGTCACTCGCAAACATCTTGATCATGGGCATGCCTCTCCTTCGTCTGCACGATATTGTAGACGAGAACGGGCGCGCCCCAAGAGAGGCACGCCCGTCAGTCGAAAGATTGTCCTACACCGCAGAAGGGCCGTGTTCGCCAGTACGGATGCGGATAACTTCCTCGACCGGCTCGACCCAAATCTTGCCGTCACCGACGGCACCGGTGCGGGCGGCGTTGCAGATGATGTCGACAATGCCGTCAACATGCTCATCGGCACAAATGAGCGTGAACTGCACCTTAGGGATCGTGTTGACAAGCAACTCGTTGCCGCGCACGTATTCCTTCCAGCCATGCTGCGCGCCGCAGCCCTGCACTTGGTTGATAGTCATGCCACGAACATCGGCAGCAAACAGCGCGTCTTTAAGAACCTCAAGCTTTTCGGCACGAACGATCGCCGTAATTTTCTTCATAGTGAATTCCTCTCTTATAAGAGTTGGTCTGACAGAACGTTAGAAACCGCTAGTCCAGACCACTAAACGAAGGATACGCGCTCTCGCCGTGCTGACTCGCATCCAGGCCCAGCGCCTCGTCGGCCTCGTCCACGCGCAGGCTGCCGTGGAACAGCGCCTTGACCACCGCGGCGATCACCAAATCGAGCACCAGCACAATAGCGACCGTCACCACAATGCCCAAGATCTGAGAGATGAGCAGCGACACGTCGCCCGTGTAGAACAGACCGTCCTTACCGGTCCACGAAAGCTCCGGCACACAGAACAGGCCCGTGAGCACGCCGCCCAATATTCCGCCGATACCGTGGCAACCAAACGCATCGAGTGCATCGTCGTAGCCAAACTTGGTCTTAAGATGGCTGATAGCCAGATAGCAGACGGGCGCTACGATCAGACCCATGACCAGCGCTGCCCACGGCTCGCCAAAGCCCGCACCCGGCGTGACCACCACAAGGCCCGCAACCAGACCGGTGCTGGCGCCCACCAGCGTGGGGCGGCCGGTATGCACACGCTCGACGGCAAGCCACGAGACCATGCCCGCCGCGCTGGCCGTCACGGTGTTGAGGATGGCGAGTGCCGCAACGGCGTCGGCCTTAAACTCGCTGCCGCCGTTAAAGCCAAACCAGCCAAACCAAAGCAGGCCGGCGCCCAGCGCCACAAACGGCACGTTATGCGGACGGTAGCTCACCATGCCAAAGCCACGACGACGGCCGAGCATTAAGCAGAGAATCAGGCCCGTGAGACCGGACGAAATGTGCACCACGTCGCCGCCGGCAAAGTCGAGCGCGCCGATCATGTCACCGATAAAGGAGCCCTCGCCGCCCCAGACCATGTGGGCGAGCGGCGCATAGACCACGAGCAGCCAAATGCCCAGGAAGGCCGTCATGGCACCAAACTTAACGCGGCCGGCCAGGCTGCCCGTGACGATAGCAGCAGTGATCATGGCAAACGCCATCTGGAAGGCGATGTTGATAATCTCCGGGTAGACGGCGCCGTCCGACGCGGTGCCCTCGGCCGTCTGAAGCACCTGATTGAGTACCGGCAGGCACAGCAGCTGGTCAAGGCCTCCAATAAACGGGCTGGAACCGTCGCCGCCATAGGCCAGAGACCAGCCGGCAACAATCCACAGCACACCAACCAGGCCAATGGCGCCAAAGCACATAAGCATGGTGTTGATGACATTTTTGCGCCTGGACAGGCCGCCATAGAAAAACGCCAAGCCCGGTGTCATTAAAAACACGAGCATGGTGCAGACGAGCATAAACGTTGTCGATCCCGTATCGTACATTCGCTCTCCCTTGGTCGCATGAACGTTGCCGGCGCCCATAATGCGGCCGAGGGGCAACTGGTGTAGACCAGATACGGCGTTGTTAAACGCGGCGTTGTCGAATGGAAACGGTGCCGCAATCTTGGAAACGGCGCGGCAACGGACGCGAAACGAACGGGAAATACGCGAGCAAGGAAGCCGTGAGCGCGCCCGTCCCGGCTAGTGGCGGAACAGCTCGCGGGCTCGGTCACGAAGGTCGGTAGCCCGAATGACACCTTCGTAGCGATTGATGCGCAGACGCGGGAAGGCGTTAAAGAAGCGTAGGTCGCGGCGGCTGAGTGACACGATCGGCACCGGG
>CABTAA010000151.1 GCA_902482615.1 uncultured Collinsella sp. | reverse complement strand
CCAGTGCGTCGAAGCTCTCGAGCGTAAAGTAGCCGTGGACGTAGGTCTTTGCCTCGTTTGCCCAATCGACCAGCTGCTTGGCGGTCAGTCCCGCTGAGCGCTGGCGCACGGCCTCGAGCGCCAAGAGCGCACCGGTCGCGCAGGGCAGAGCGTTGTCGACCACGTAGAGCTCAAAGTTGGGATACTCGGCGCGCACGGCATCTGCCGCCTGGCACGCGGAGTTGTAGCTCGACGACAGCGCCGAGGTAAAGCACAGGTAGACCGTGGGTGTGCCCTCTTTGGCGCACTCGGTAAAGAACTCGATATAGCGACCGAGCGACACGGCGGAGGTAGACACGCGAGCGCCGGCGCGCATGCGGTCGTAGAACTCCTTAGGGCTCATGCTCGACCAGATATCGTCCGTGCGCTCCTCGCCATCGATAATGAAGGGGAAACCCAAGATATCGACATCGAGGTTCGCGGCGACCTCGGGGCTAAAGTCGCAGCAGGTATCGACGACGATGCGGCAACGGTCCGAATGACCGGTAGATGCGGCCTTGTCCATCAAAGCGACTCCTTACGTAAAAAGGCGGCCATCCGCATGGGATGGCCGCCAACCGTTAACTCATGCAAGTTAACGTATTTTACTCGTCAAGTGTTTCGATACGGGGCTTGATGATGCCATATCCACCATTCTTACGGTGATACACCACATTGATGAGACCAGTCGTCGCGTTCTCGAACACGTAGAAGTCGTGACCCAGCAGATCGGTCTGCACCAGCGCCTGCTCCTCAGTCATCGGGGTGACATCGATGACCTTCTCGCGGACGAGCAGGTCGTCCTCCTCCTCGGGCAGCAGCAGATCGGCCAGATCCTCGACGCGCTCGACCGGTGCGACATCCGCTGCGCTGGCACCGCCCTGGCGGTTGTCCACGACCTTGGTCTTGAACTTGCGCAGCTGGCGGGTGACCTTATCGGCGGAGAGGTCGATGGCGGCGTACATATCTGCACCGTGCTCGGCAACGCGAATCACCGAACCGCGGGCACGAACCGTAACCTCGACGATTGCCGGGTTGGGGTTCGAGGGGTTCTTCTCATAGCGAAGTACAACGTCGACCGTCATGGGCTCGATATCGAAAACCTTGAGCGCCTCGCCGATCTTCTCATCCACATGCGCACGCAGAGCATCGGTTACCGTCGTCTTGCGTCCAGAAACCTTGATATCCATACGTGGCTCCAATCTGCCTCGGGGACTTACTGTACTGGCTATGTACCCATTGCCGTGCATTTAATCACGCGAATTCCCAAAGACCCGAATAACGATTGCTTGATACCGCATACCGAAGTCTCGCACTTTTCTGTGGCAAAGTGCGCTATGGGAGGGCGACGGCGGCTTTGTATTTGATCCCGAAAATTGGCTTTGACCTGCTGGTTTTATTGGGATAAAAAAGCCGGGCTCCCCTGTTGGGAGAGCCTGGCAATGCGTGTTGAAACCGTGAAGAGGCGTCTCTGCTAGCGCATAGGAGACGCCACCCCTAGCAATAACTAGCTATTGAGCTTGTTAATGTCGTCGTCGGTGATAGTGCCCTCCTGGCTGGACGATTTGCTCTCGGAGGTTGCACCCTCGCTGCTCGAATCGGAGGATCCGGACTCGCTGGATCCGGTATCGGTCGACTGCACGTCGGCGCCCGAGACCGTCTTGGTGGTGAGGTCATAGGGCATCGTGCCGTACCAGACGGAGTGGACCGCCTCGAGCGTGCCATCGACCGTGATGCCGTCGAGGGCATCGCTCACGGCA
Source organism: uncultured Collinsella sp. (assembly GCA_902482615.1). Lineage (GTDB taxonomy): Bacteria > Actinomycetota > Coriobacteriia > Coriobacteriales > Coriobacteriaceae > Collinsella. The sequence goes on along the minus strand of CABTAA010000151.1, from coordinate 2,677 downwards.
CGGCATAGCTCATCGTTGGCCGCGAGGCCAGCGACGCCGAGCGTCGAAGGCGTCTCGAGCGCGCCGACGTAAGAGATCTGGCTCATCAGGCGCGCAAGGTAGCCGCCGGCCGTGGAGTCGCAAATCACGTAGTCGATCTCGCCGGACTCGAGTGCCTCAAAGCACTCGTTGATGTTGGAGAAGGTCTTTTGGTTGGCCGTGATACTCTGCTTGGCGAGCGCTTCCTGCGAGGCCGAGGAGGTCTGAACGCCCAGGGTAGCGGTGTTAAGCGTTTCGGTGGAAACGCTCAGCGACTCGCCGTCGCTCGTCTTTCCGAACACTGCCGCAGCGTCGTACAGGCAAGTACCAAGCGTGCTGATATCACCATCCGTGGAATTGATGTCGCCAATGAAGATGTCGGCCTTTTTGTCGCCGAGCGCGGAATCGGCAGACGACGCATCGACGAAGGCGACCTTAAGGCCCATGCGACTTGCAAGGGCGCGGGCAGCGTCAACTGCGTAGCCCGTGAGGTTACCATCGGCGCCCTGCATGGCCTGCGGAGCATCGGAGGTATCGAGGGCAACCGTCAGGGTACCGGGAGTGACCAGGGCGTCGTCCGACACCGTAGGGGTAACGGTCTCGCGCTCGATCTGGTCAATCGTGGGCGTCGTGAACGTGGACAGTGGGTTGAACGCGCATCCGCTCAAGCCCAATACGGCAATGACCGCCGCGGTCCCAGCACCTAACCGAGCCGTGTGCATCAAGCTGCCCCTCACCATGTCCACTACCCTGCCTTCTGTGTCGTATACAATCCGTGCGTTGCGCGGAATAACGGGTGTTCCCACCAGCTGACCTGGTATTTGACCCCACACTTGCGCACCGGGGTGTTTGCTCGGGAGGCCATAGCCACCTTCACGACTGGCCCGCTCGCCCGCGAGGCGGTATTGCCCCAAAGAAAGTAGAACGGACGGTGCGGCTTACATCTAGGACGCGCCATGATCGCGCCGCGCACACGCGGTCGCTTACGTGGATCCCTTTGACCGCGTCTGTCTTGGACTAGGATGGACATTTCGTCCGTCCGCAACCACAGCCTGGCAGGAACGTAGCGCATTATAGCTAAGTTCAAGCTAAAGTTTAAGGTTAGGGGCGTCATTCGCACCGTGAGCACAGATTTTGCAGGTCGGAGCGGACCATTCGTGCCCCCATGAAGCTCGGAGCTCCCCTACGGGGAGCTCCGGGGCACCCGTCTCAGGGTGCCGTGGCCAAAAAATAGCAAATATGAGTACTGTTACCAATTTAGTAGCAGACAATTTTGGCCTCTCGGACAGATTTTGAGCTCAGTGTCGCCAACCTGATGCTTAGTTATTCTACATTTGTTTATTATCTTCTTACTTTACGACGCCTCCGAGTCCTAAATTCCTTGATTTTGCTGTTACTGATTTAGTGACAGTACTCATATTTGCCATATTTTGGCCAGGGCATATGATTAACCCCCTATTTTCGACGCGAATTAGACCGGCTTAAGCCCAAAACACGCCCGCAGCGTGTTAAGCAACGCCTCTTGCTTCTTCCTGCGGGCATCGACACGATTCCGGTACCGCTTTCGCATACGCTGGTGGATGCGCCATGCGAGCGCTTCCATCGCTTCCATGTCGCAGAGCATTTTGTTGTTGACCGTCGCGACCTCGATTCCCATAGTAATCAAGCCCGTGTTGCGTTTTTCATCATGGATACGTCCCTTCCGGGAGGAATGGCCCAGCTCACCGTTGTATTCCAGGTCAAAACGGGCTGTTTCCTGATACGCATCGCAAACTGCATGCGGCATCCCCGAGATTGCCTGCGCGCGGTCATCGAACTCGATCTTGTAGTCGGTCTTAAAGGGACCGCAGGCAAATCCGCCATAGGAAAACGGAAGCGAAAACAGAGCGAGCATGATGCACTCCATGGGCGAGAGCAGGTTTTCTGACAGGTAGGGACACAGGCGCAGCAGCTGTTTGGCCACATTCCCCTTGCATGCCGCAAGGTAATCTGCCAGGCGATCGGGCGTCAGCACCGGCTCGACTTCAAAGTAGCCCACGTCTGCCGGTTGGTCCTTGTCCTTTGCAAGTCTATTCGCAACAGGCGAGGTATAGGGAGGTAGATACTTCCCGCGATCGCTCAGTGAAATCTTGGAACACAGTTCCTGGGCCAGAGCAAACGCCTGGATACAGCCGACCTCGCGGGCGACGGCAACACAAAGGGCCTCGGGAGATAGGCTGTACACCCCCGATTCCACCTCTAGAATCGAGCCGGCAGGCAACCCGGAACACACGGACCAGCCCACGCCAGGCATGCGGCGGCGCTGCGCCGCAGATCCCACCAGCAAGCACAGATCTTCTTGCACCTCGCCGCTTTTGGCTCCAATTCGCACCAGGTCGGAAAGATCGATATCCTCGGCCGAAGGCGATGACGTACACAGCACGCGGCGCTCCTCCTCGGGCTCGAGGTCCTTCCAGCCGATGTAGCCCATCTGCCGGCGCTCGGCTCGAATCATACGCAACGCCGAGGCGCCCGTCAGGATCACGGAAGCCGCTAGCTGCTCTTTTGTCGGTTTGTTGCACTGCCCGATTGTTACCGCCACATGAATCACCCCCTACCAAACGCGTGCGATAGCAAGGCCATCAACGGCCGCGGCACCGGCGCGTTTGAGTTCCGCCGA
>CABTAA010000150.1 GCA_902482615.1 uncultured Collinsella sp. | reverse complement strand
GCCGGGCCGACTCGCTTCGGATGGGGCTCTACACCAACTTTCTCGACACTACCCCAGCGCCACAAGCGGCTGCTGCGCCAACTGCCCGCACAGCCACTAGAAACCAAACAGCCCCGCGATCAACGCCGATCGCGGGGCTGTTTCTTTAGCTACCCAGGTTTCCTTGTGAGTTGCGGTGAAATAAGGACTGTTTGACAGGTAGAAGCCGATATTCAATCCCTATTTCACCGCAAAATAGTAGTTACTTGCGAATCAGGCGGGCGCAGAAGTGACCGTCGTAGGAATCGGCGTTTACTGGCACGCTTTGGAAGAAGCCTCGATCGTTTTGGCGTACTGATACGAGCTTCTTGGCCTGATTGAACTCGGGGAGTTGCAGAATCTGTGCCTCGTAGAGCGGCTCCAGGCTAAACCCGGTGCCCTCGGGAGAGTTCAGGAAAGCATCCACGACCTGCATATTCTCTTCATCAAAAACCGAGCAGGTGGCATAGATGAGCTCGCCGCCGGCAGCCACGCGCGCGGCGGCTTCCTTGAGCATCGACAGCTGCAGTTTGGGCAGCTCAACCGTCACATCCTTTTCGGTCAGACGCCACGGAATCTCGGGATGACGACGCATGGTTCCGGTGCCCGAGCACGGCGCATCGATAAAGACCGTGTCGAATTTAACCGGCTCGCCAAGCATGGCATCAAACGATGTGAGCACCTTATCAAGCTCGCAGGCATCGCCCGAAACCGTACGAACGCCCTGAATACCGGCCTTATGCAGGCGAGCGAGATTCAGATCGCACTTGCGATCATGCAGATCGAGCGCCGTATGCTGACGTTCATAGCCCGCACGCTTGGCCTGGCACATCATCACATAGGTCTTGGTGCCACGACCGGCACCAATCTCAAGGCAGCTGCCAGGGCGCGTGGCTGCCGTGGCGATAAGCTGCGCGTTGAGATCAGATGCCACTGCGGCAGCACGCTCAAACACACCAGAAGCAACGGTAACCTGCGCATCGACCGGGGCATGGCAGCCCGGGAAGACAGGCGCGACGAGCTGCGAGATATACGGATCGAGCTTAGTCGCAAAGGCGTTCTCATGCAGGGCCAGCGGCGCGGGGGCCAGATTGCCGGCAAAGTTAAGCGCACCCTCAGGCGTGTCGAACGATGCCATAATGCGAGCGCACAACCAGCGCGGAAGACCCATCAGGCGCGACAGACGAACCAAGCGCCGCTCAGACTCATCCACATCGGACGCAGTAGCAAAGTCATCAACATTGTCAGCAACCTTATGCAGTACAGCATTGGCCAAGCCAGCGGCGGACTTAGCGCAGCAGCGAACCAGCTCAACACCCTGACTTACAGCAACGCGGCCAGGCGTATGCAGATAGAGCATCTCGAAGGCCGAGATACGAAGCGCCATGCGAACACGCGGGGCAACCTTTTTAGGCTTATCAAGAAACTGATCGAGCAGCTCGTCCAAAATACCCTGCGTAGCGGCCACACCCAGCGCCAAGCGGACGGCAAAAGCGGAATCGCGCTGGTCAATAGCCTTGGCCGATGCGCGAGAGGACAGCACGTCACGCGCGTACATGCCGCGGCGATCGGCCTCCATCAGCACATCGATCGCAAGCTTGCGCGCGGGAGACAGCTTGCTCATGACAAAACACCCCACGAAAGATCGGCGCCCTGCAGACCTGCAGCCCAAGCAGAAGCGGCCATAGCACGCTTGCCATCGGGCTTAACCTCAAGCAGCTCAACCGCACCATCGGAAAGTCCCAGGAAAACGCGCTTATTCTTAACGTCAACGGCGCCCTCGCCAAGCGAAACATCGGCCGTCGCAGCATCGAACACACGCACGGTCTTGCCGGCAATCACGCAACGAGCAGGCGCGGTATCGGACGAAGCGAGCACATGACGAACGCAATCGAGCGCCGCCATCTGCGGATCCAGACGCATCTCCTGCTTAGAAATCTTGGCAGCATGGGTAACGAGCGCCTCATCCTGTTCAGTCCACTCGGCGGTACCATCGGCAAGAGAAGGAAGCGTATCGGCAAGCAGTTTGCCGCCAAGCTCGCCAAGCTCCATGGTCAGCGCCTCGGCGTGCTTACCGGCAACGGACGTGGAAACCTGAGCACAATAAGCACCAGTATCCACGCCATGTCCAATGCGCATGATAGAAACGCCAGCAACCTCGTCACCAGCGAGAATCGCACGCTGAATAGGAGCAGCCCCACGCCAACGAGGCAGCAAGGACGCATGAACATTCACAATACCAAACGGCGCCATATGAAGCACCTCATCAGGCAAAATGCAACCATAAGCAGCCACACAGAAAATATCGGCTTGCGCAGCTTGGAGCGCCTCAACAACCTCAGGCGTCATACGATTAGCCTCAACAACCGGCAACCCCAGCTCAAGCGCCTTGGCCTTAACAGGAGACGGCTCAAGTTTCTTACCACGCCCACGAACAGCATCAGGGCGAGTAATAACAAGCGCAATCTCATTCCCAGCCTCAACAAGCGAAATCAGCGAAGGCACAGCAAAATCAGGCGTACCCATAAACACAATACGCATAAAGATCGTCTCCTCTCAACCAAAGCCGAGACGGCTACAAAGAACAGCGGAAAGCCAAGTACCAAGCCTATCCGCAAGAACAATTCAACAAGAACAAATATACCCAAAACCAAAGAAAGAGCCGCCATAAAAGCAGCTCTTTCAGTAAAGCACCTATCAGCGAAGACGCCCTTCCCTGGCCCGACGGCACCCGGGCGAACAGGAGCACGAAAACGCAGTCCCCTTCCGCCGCAGGGCTTAGGTTTTGCTCCACGCGCAGTTCCGCACGAGCCGAAGAGCACTTAATGTGCTCTTCGTGCGAGCAGGGCTGTTTGAGCATGGAGCAAAACCTAAGCCCTGCGGCGGAAGGGGACGGTGGGACCTACTCCGTCTCGCCCGGTCGTGCACCGCGGGCCAGGGCGTCCTGGTACTCCTTGACTGCCTTGAGCCTCTGCATCGGCTTCAGTCGCTCGAACATGGTGTTGCCGTGCAGGTGATCAATCTCGTGCTGCAGACACACGCAGAACAGGTCGCCCGTGGCCTCATAGCGGATCAGGTTGGCATCCAAGTCGTACGCCTCGACAACGACATGGTCGGGACGCTCAATCTCGCAGCTAATGCCGGGGATGGACAAGCAGCCCTCGCTAAACGGCACCAGATGGTCACTCTGCTCAACAATGACGGGATTGATGAGCACGTACGGGTCGTAGTCGCTTTTGTCGCTGTAGTCGCAGTCGATGGTGACGAGCTGAATGAGCTCGCCGATCTGCGGGGCAGCTAGGACGCAACCGCCGTTCTCGAACATCATCTTCTTCATCTTCTCGGCAAGCGCCTCGATCGCCGGGGTGATCTCCTCGATGACGGCGCACTCCTGGCGCAGACGAGGGTCGGGCGACAGTACGATTCCGTTGGCTTCCATGGCCATCCTTTCGGGTTGTTACATCAGGTCATAGGCGTCGACGTCAACGCTCACGCTCACGCCGCGCACAGAGCCCACCTCTTTGAGGCAGGCGTCGATATCATCAGAGACATGGTACCCTACCGGCGACTTTACAAGCAGATGGAAGCGGTAACGGTCCTTGGCTCTCTCGATTACACATGAAGCCGGGCCCAGCACCTGAGGCACGGCGCTCCCCGCCCGCAAAAAGTCGGGCGCGGCGGCATGCCAGCGGCGCTTGAGGAGCTTCGCGATGCGGCCGATGTAGTCCTGCGCGTCGTCTCGGTTCGCCGACCATACCAAGATGTTGACCAGGCGAACAAACGGCGGGTACAGCGCGTCGCGGCGCTGGTCCAGGTCGTAGTCGGTAAAAATCGAGCGGTCGTGTTCGGCGACGGCGCGGATGACCGGGTCCTCGGGCAGGTAGGTCTGGATGATAACCTCGCCGGGGCGATCGCCGCGGCCGGCGCGGCCCGCAACCTGCTCCAGCAGATCGTAGGCGCGCTCCCCTGCGCGAAAGTCGGGCAGCTTGAGGGCGAAGTCGGCATTGACCACGCCTACGAGCGTGACCTCGGGAAAATCGAGACCCTTTGCGATCATTTGGGTGCCCAGCAACACGGCACAATCCGCCGCATCGAACTGCTCGAGCAGCTTTTTGTGCGCATCCTTGCCGCGCGTGGAATCGGCATCCATGCGAATAATGGCGACATCCTCGGGAAGCATCTGATGCAGTGCGTCCTCGATCTGCTGCGTTCCTAGACCCATTTTTGCCAGGTAGCGACTGCCACATTTGGGGCAACGGCTCGTGGCCGCCGGATACGGCTGCACGCGCCAGGACGATCCGCAAGTGTGACACTGCAGCGTGTGCGTGCGCTCGTGATACGTAAGCGCGGTGGAGCAATGGTTGCAGGTGGGCACGCAGCCGCACTCGCGGCACATCAGGAATGGAGCAAAGCCACGGCGATTGTGCAACAGCACGGCTTTT
>CABTAA010000149.1 GCA_902482615.1 uncultured Collinsella sp. | reverse complement strand
GTGATTACCGCCGGCCCCACGCACGAGCCGATCGATCCGGTGCGATTCATTGGCAACCGCTCTTCGGGCAAGATGGGCATCGCCCTGGCGGGGGAGGCCGCACGCCGCGGTGCTGCGGTCAAGCTTGTGCTGGGACCGACATCGCTCGATGTCCCCCGCGGCGTGGAGTGCGTGCGCGTGCAGACCGCCGCTGAAATGCTGCAGGCAGCGCTCAGCGCCTTCCAGACGGCCGACGTAGCCATTTGCGCGGCTGCCGTCGCCGACTACACCCCCGCGGCCCCTGCCGACCATAAACTCAAAAAGGCCAACGAGCGCCTGGATCGCATCGAACTGGTCGAGACAGTCGATATTTTGGCCGAGCTTTCGCGCCAGAAGGGGGAGCGGTGCGTGATTGGCTTTGCGGCCGAGACCGATAACGTCGTGGAGTACGCGCATCGCAAGCTCGCCCGCAAGGGCTGCGATGCCATTATCGCCAACGATGTCTCGCGCGCCGATTCGGGCTTTGGAACCGATACCAACAAGGCCTGGATTGTGAGCACAGCGGGTACGCAAGAACTTCCCGTGCTAACAAAACCCCAGCTCGCAGATACAATTTTGGACTTGCTTCAAAATTTGTAAAAAAGTTCTTGCACAAGGACAAAGTTTCGGGTTAATATACTCCCTGTTGCGAGCGAGAGCAGAGCAACAAACAAAAGCTTCGGGACGTGGCGCAGCTTGGTAGCGCACTTGACTGGGGGTCAAGGGGTCGCTGGTTCGAATCCAGTCGTCCCGACCAGAAGTTTGCAGGTCAGGCACCTAGTGTCTGACCTTTTTTTTCATCACCATGATTATTTTGCTTAAAGCAACAACGTTCCCGCTCGATGTGATTACCGAATCAAAACGTGTACATCAGCCACCAAAATCGACATTTTTCGACATGTTTGAAGGCAGATGTACACGAATGCGAAATCCCCGCCGCCCAACAGCGCCCTCCACATGTCTGGACTCTCTATGCTTACGCTGGATAGACATCGCCGGAACGGGTATAGTATCGAAAGTTTTGTCGTTAACCAGCGGGGGAGTCCTGTGGGCATCAAAAAGAAGATCAAAAAGGAGCTTATCGGCACTTCCGATTACCCGTCGAATAAGATCTTTACGATCTCCAATTTCATCACCTTTACGCGCCTGATCCTCACCCTGGTATTTCTGTACCTGTTTGTGACGGACAACAACCGCGTCATCGCCATCGTTATCTACGCCGTTGCCGCCTCCACCGACTGGATGGACGGCCAGATCGCCCGCATGACTAAGACGGTCTCGTGGCTCGGCAAGGTCATGGATCCCATTTGCGACCGTGCGCTGCTGTTCACCGGCGTGCTGGGACTGGTGGTTCGCGGAGAGCTGCCCATCTGGGTCTGCGTGCTCATTATTGGCCGCGACATCTATCTGGGCATCGGCACGCTTATCGTGCGCCATTATCACCGTCGCCCCATCGATGTCGTCTTTCCCGGAAAAATTGCCACAGCGCTGCTCATGACCGGCTTCTCGCTCATGCTGCTCGGTTTCCCCGTTATTGACGGCCTGCATCTTTTACCTTCATCCCTTACGGCCTTCCCGGGTCTCAACGGAAGCTCGGTGCCCCTCGGCATCTTCTTTGTGTACGGCGGCGTGATCTTCTCCATGCTCACGGCTGTCATCTACTCCATTAAGGGCGGAGTAGCCATTAAACAGGCTCTCGCGCATCCCGAGGACGAGGACATCGACTTTCTGAACCCTGAAATCGAAGACTGATTCGTTGGGGTATGATTACGTACGGTTCATTATTTGCGGTACGTCCGCGATAAGTTAGGGGTTGTCATGGACAACATGGTTAACAATATGCCTCAGAATGATAAGACTGCTGACGCTACCTGCGTATTCCGCGTGCCTTCAAGCGACGTCACCGTTCCCGACCTCATGGCCAACGTGCGCATCACCGCCCCCGTTCTTTCCATCGTCAAGGGTCCGCAGACTGGTGCCGCTTTTGAGCTCGAGGACGACGTGACCACCATCGGCCGCGATCCCGCAAACGGCATCTTCCTCAACGACATGACTGTTTCGCGCAGCCACGCGCGCATTATTCGCGAGGGCCTCGGCGCTCGCATCGAGGACTTGGGCTCGCTCAATGGCACCTGGGTCGACGGTGCCATCGTCAATGCAGCCCCGCTGCACGACGGTTCTTCCGTCCAGATCGGTACGTTTACGCTCATCTACCACGAGAGCACGCCGGAGCGCATCGAAACCGGTGAGTAGGGCATGGCCGAACGCAACTATCTGAGTATCGGCCAAGTCGTCAACCTACTTCGAGGCGCATACCCCGATCTTTCGAACTCAAAAATTAGATTTCTAGAGGATGAGGGGCTCATTACCCCTCATCGTACGCCTAAGGGATACCGTCAGTACTCCAAGGAGGACGTTGATCGCCTGGAGGTCATTCTGCACTTGCAGAAGACCCGCTACATGCCGCTCAACGTGATTAAGCAGCGCTTGGAAAACGCCACGGACCTGTCAACGCTCGCCTACGAGGTGGGCTTGCTGTCCGATGTTCCGCTCAAGACGGAGCCCAAGGAGACTAAGCAAAAGCTGCATCCCATCGAGACCATTCCCGATATGCTGGGCGTCGAAATCTCGTTTATCAGGTCGCTCGCCGAGAACGACCTCATTCGCATCATCAAGAGTCCGCAGAATCGTGAGCTCGTCGATGGTCGCGATTTCCCGATCATCCGCTACTGCTCCGAGCTGTCACGCTTCCATATCGAGCCGCGCAACCTGCGTCAGTACGTGTCTTCCGCCAACCGCGAGTCCTCGATGTTTGAGCAGGTGCTCGTGAGCATGCTCGGAATGGATACCTCCGATGACGAGCGCGACGCCAAGCTCGAGCGTGCGTTTAAGAAGCTTCACGACCTGACGGAAGGTGTGCACACCGCGCTGCTCAAGAACCGCGTTTTTGAGTCGCTCAACGCCGTGGTCGAGGACGCCGACATCGATGCACTCGATGAGGAAATCACTCGCTCCGAGTCCACCAAGGCCAAAAACGAAGAGACAGCCGCTCCGGCTTCGCACGAGGATTCTCTCGTAAAGCCGCTCAAGGTCGTAGCCCCTTCGCACTCCGGCACCGCCACCGCGAGCAAATAACCGCTGCTGAAATTTAGGCAACCCATTGAAAGGTCATGCAATGTACGACTTCGAATCTCAAATCGTCGACATCCCCGACTATCCCGAGCCCGGAGTCATCTTTAAAGACATCACGCCGCTCTTTGGCAATCCCGAGGCGCTCAAAGCCATGACCGATGCCCTCGCCGATCACTTTGCCGGCATGGGAATCACCAAGGTCGTGGGTCCCGAGGCTCGCGGCTTTATGGTTGGCGTACCGGTGGCTGTAGCCCTTGGCGCTGGCTTTGTTCCCGCACGTAAACCGGGCAAGCTGCCGCGCGAGACCGTAAGCCAGAGCTACGAGCTCGAGTACGGCACCGATTCAATTGAGATCCATGCCGACGCTATCAGCTCTAAAGATACCGTGTTGATTCTGGACGACTTGGTCGCGACGGGCGGAACCGTCGAGGCAACAGGTAAACTGGTGCGAGATATGGGCGCAAAGCTTGTCGGTTACGGTTGTATCCTTGAGCTTGCGTTTCTCAACCCGCGCGAGAAGCTCACGCCGTCTGATGACGATGTGGAACTCTTTAGCCTGGTGACGGTGGACTAGCCGTTACCCTTAGTTACTGGAAAGGAAGCTACATGCGCACAGCAAACACGCACAAAAACATGGCACGCTGCGCTGCTACGGCAACCCTCGCTTGTGTTTTGGGCTTGGGCCTCGCGGCTCCTGCCTACGCCGATACCGCATCCGACCTTGCCGCTGCTCGTACTAAGCTCGAGCAGATCGGTACCCAAACCCAGCAGATTTACGATGAGCTCGCCACGCAGACGCAGGCGCTCGATCAGGCTGCCGGCGAGATCACGCAAAAGCAGCAGGAGATCGCCGATGGTCAGGCCAAGCTCTCGACCTATGTCGCCGGCGAGTACAAAACCGGCGGTCTGAGCCTGCTTCAGGTTCTGACGGGTGTCGATGACCTGAGCGATATGCTCAACCGTCTGTTCTACTACGGCAAAGTTTCCGATATGCAGGCTCAGACCATTCAAGAGGTCAAGGAGCTTAAGCAGCAGCTCACCGATAAGCAGTCCGAGCAGGAGAAGAACGTCGCCGCCACGCAAAAGAAGGTCGACGAGCTTAACGCCCAGCAGGCTGAAGCCCAGAACGTCGTAAACTCCCTGGATTCGCAGCTGCAGGCCGAGCTTGCCGCAGAAGCCGAGGCCAACGCCGCGCTGCAGGCCGGCATCAACGCCAGCACCGCCGAGAAGGCCACGGTGAGCAACGAGACTGCCGGTACGACCGAGAACACCAACAACGGTGGCCAAAAAGGTCATTGTGGAGCTGAATACCT
>CABTAA010000148.1 GCA_902482615.1 uncultured Collinsella sp. | reverse complement strand
AGGTCCTTGCCGCACTTGGGGCAGGCGCCCACGCGCGCATCGGCCGTGACGGCGTCGCTGATAGCGTCGCCCAGCTCCTGCGTATGCTTGAGCAGCTCGTCGAGCACGCCGGCCAGCAGCGCGCGCGAGTGCGTCACGACATGCTCTTCGGTGTCCTCACCGCGCTCCACGCGGGTCATGTCACCGTCGAGCTCGCTGGTCATGTCGGGGCTCGTGATGCGCGGGGCAAACTGCGACAGCGCATCGATAATGGCGATACCCAGCTGGCTCGGCTCCACGGGATCATTTTTGAGGTAGCGCACGGCATACAGGCGCTCGATGATGCTCGCGCGCGTGGACTTAGTACCCAGGCCGCGCTTCTCCATCTCCTGCACGAGCTTGCCCTGGCTGTAGCGCGCGGGCGGCTCGGTCTGCTTGGCCTCGAGCTTAATGTCGAACACGTCGACCGTGTCGCCCTGCTCCAGCGGCGGCATCTGCTCGTCGCGCTTAAGGCCGTACGGGTACGCCTCGCGGAAGCCCGGGGTCACGAGCACATCGCCCGAAGCCACGAACGGCTCGCCGTTCACATCGAGCTCGAGCTTGGTGTTCTCGATGGTCGCAGGACCCATAAGCGTCGCCAGGAAGCGGCGGGCGATGAGGTCGTAGAGCTTGCGCTGGCCGCCGTCGAGCGTGGACGGATCGCCCTCGCCCGTGGGGTAAATAGGCGGGTGGTCGGTGGTTTCGACTTTGCCGCGCGTGGGCTTCATGGGGCCGGCGAGCACCTTTTTGCACACAGGCGCCAGCGCCGGGTTGATCTTTGCAAGGTCGCTCACCACGGCACCCAAATCGAGCGTCGCAGGGTACACGGTGTTGTCGACACGCGGGTAGCTGATGAGGCCCGCCATGTAGAGGGACTCGGCGATGCGCATGGTACGCGCAGGCGAGATGCCCTCGGCCGCGGCGGCAGCCTGCAGCGAGGTTGTCGCAAACGGCGTGGGCGGCTGCTGCTTACGCGAGCGCTTGGTCACCGCGGCAACGGTCGCCGTCGTAGCGCCGTCAACGTGGCCGTACGCCGTCTCGGCAGCATCCTTGTCGGTAAAGCGTGCCGTCTTGTGCGCGATCTTAAAGCGGTCGTCCTCGGCAGCACCCTGAGCGGCACCCATGCCGCGAATCTGCCAATAATCCTCGGGCACAAACGCCATGCGCTCGCGCTCGCGCTCGACCACCAGGGCAAGCGTCGGCGTCTGCACGCGGCCGGCAGAACGCACGTTGCCAAAACCGCCAAACTTGGCGAGCGTTAGGTAGCGCGTGAGCACCGCGCCCCAGATGAGGTCGATGTGCTGACGGCTCTCGCCGGCGTCGGCCAGGTTCTGGTCGAGCGAGACGAGATTATCGAAGGCCTGCGTGATCTCGGCCTTGGTAAACGAAGAATACTGGGCGCGAGCGACCGGCAGGTCGGGCGCAACCTCGCGCACCTTGTTGAGGGCGTCCGAACCGATCAGCTCGCCCTCGCGATCGAAGTCCGTGGCGATGATGACGCTGTCGGACTTCTTGGCAAGGTTCTTGAGCGAGCGAATGAGCTCCTTCTCGGCCGGTAGCTTAATGACGGGCGCCCAGGTGAGATAGGGCAGGCTCTCGAGCTTCCAGCCCTTGATGGAGATGCCATCGGCAAGAAACGGCTTGCGCTTGGTATCGTAAGGCGGACGAGCCAGGCCATCGGGTATGTCGGCCGGCAGCATCTCGCCGTCCTCGGTGACCGAATACCAGCCCAGCTTTTTATCGAACAGCACGCTGTCACAAAAATCGGGCGCGAGGATGTGACCGGCAAGGCCGATCGTCACGCACTCCTCGCCCTTCCACTCAAAACGGTAGATGGCGGTGTTGTACACCTTGTCCTTTTTGGGCTTACCCGTGGACAGACGCTCGGCGATCTGACGCGCGGCGTCGTTTTTCTCGGCGATGATGAGCTTCAAAAGAGGCTCCTATCTCGTGTCTCTGCGGCTACGCCCGCCCGTATGGCGGCCGATTTACGCCCTTGCTTGCTCGATCTGCCCGATGAGCCAATCGCACCAGGCATCCATGCCCTCACCCTTGCGCGCGCTCACGGCAAACCGCGGCGCCTGCGGATTGAGGTCATCGAGCGTCTTAGTATACCTATCCATGTCAAAATCGAAAGCCGGGGCCACATCGACCTTGTTGAGCAGCTGTGCGCCGGCGTGCTGGAAGATGCCCGGGTACTTGATGGGCTTGTCGTCGCCCTCGGGCACCGAGAGAATCATGATGGACAGGTTCTCGCCCAGGTCAAAGTCGACCGGGCAGACCAAGTTGCCCACGTTTTCGATAAAGATGACATCGATGTTTTGAAGGCCCACCGCCTGGTCGAACGCGTCAACGGCCTCCATGATCATGTTGCCCTCGAGGTGGCACAGGCCGCCCGTGTTGATTTGGATGGCGGGCATGCCGGCTTCCTTCATGGTGATGGCGTCGACGTCCGAGGCGATATCGCCCTCGATGACGGCGCAGCGCAAGCCGGCCTTGTCGCGCAGGCGCTCGTTGGTGCCCAGAATCGTAGTGGTCTTGCCCGAGCCAGGGCTCGACAGCACATTGATCACATAGGTGCCTGTCTCATTAAATCGCTGACGTAGCTGATCTGCCAGGCGCTCGTTGCGCGACAGAATCGGCGACGCGATATCAATCGTTTTCTCAGCCATATTCGGCACTCCTTAACTTCTAACCATTTATACCCCGTCCCCAGGTGGCTAGCGGGCTAATCGTCGGGGGTTTCGATTTCGATACTGGCGATGTCGAGTTCGCGGCCGTGCAGCAGACGCACGTTGGCGCCGCCACACTGAGGACAGCGACAATGGAAACGGTCGTGATCAAAGACCTCGCCGCAGTCCAGGCACTCGCTTTGTGGATGGACTTCCTCCACGGCAAGCTCGCAGCCGCGCGTGAGCGGATCCTCGTCGCGAAACGTCTCCCAGGCAAAGTCGAGCGCCTCGCGCACGACCTCGGTCATATCCCCGATACGCAGCGTCACCAAAACGGCGCGCGAGGCCCCCGCCCCACGCGCCGCGCGAATCACTGTATCGAGTATGCCGTTGACAATGCCAACCTCGTGCATACCGTTTTACTCCTCGTCGTCCTCGTCGTCCGAGAACAGGTCCAGACGGCTCACGAACAGGCCCTCTTTGCCCTCGCGCGCGGTAATGACCACGCGGGCGATAGCGAGCGAGATCTCGTAGAGCGAAAGCAGAGCACCGTACATAAGGCCCAGGGTGACGGGCGAGCCGTCGGGCGTGATCACGGCCGAACCCACGAGCAGGCCAACGTATACATAACGCCAGGCACCGCGGAAAGCAGCGTAGGACACGATGTGGAAGACGGACAGATAGAAGATGATGAGCGGCAGCTCAAACGCCACGCCAAAGCCGATCATAAAGAGCAGCTCCATGTTGACGTAGTTCTCCAGATCGGGCAGTGCCGTAGCGACGGCCGAGGTCTCGCCGATGAGCCACTCAAAGCCCGCAGGAATGATGATGAAGTAGCAAAAGATGGCGCCCAGGAAGAACAGCACCGTCGAGGCGAGCACCGTGGGCACGACCCACTTGCGCTCGTTGGGGCGAAGCGCCGGCAGGAAAAACGCCAGAATCTGCCAGATGATCATGGGCGTGCACATGACCACGGCCATCTTGATGGCCAGCGAAAAGCGCAGACCAAAGCCACCAAGGGTGGTGGTGATGTAGAACTTACCGTCCGGCACAAAGGAGCGGATGGGATCTTCCAGGATGTCGAGCACTACAGGCGTGGCGAAATACAGCACGATAGCGGCGGCAAACACCGACACGACCACGATGGTCAGGCGGCGACGGAGCTCTCCCAGGTGATCGAAGAGCGGCATTCGCGCAGGTCCGATAGGCATAGCTTATTCCCCCTCTTCCTTGGATTGCATCTTAGCTGTTTGCTCTGACTTCCCTACACCCTCAGACGCAGCAGGTTTTGCCTTTGCCTTTGGCGCAGGCTTAATGGGAACATTGCCATAAAGCTGATCTGCCGTAATAGCTGGTTTTACTGCTGCTGAATCTTTACCAGCAGCGGAAGATTCCCCTGCTTCAGCCTGCTGCTCAAGTTCGCGTGCGTGTTCTGTAGAGCTTTTACGCATCGCCTCACGGTTTGCCTCAAGCTGTTGCTTGCGTCTGCGTTCTGCACGCTCTTTGTCATAACGAGCCTTGCGCTCGGCAAAGCTTTCTACCGCAGAGTCGTCTTCTGAACTACCGCTCGTTTTTGATTTGGGTTTCTTATCTGATTCAGCGCCGGCCTCCATAACTTCCGATTTCAAGACCGCGCTCATTTCATCCTGAGCTTTCTTGAACTTCGATATAGCAGTACCAACGGTTTTTGCAATTTCTGGTAACTTGTCGGGCCCGAAGATCAAAAAGCCAAACAGGAGGATAATGAATAATTCAAATCCACCAATTCCGAACAAAGCACACCTTCACATCTCTAACCCTGCAT
>CABTAA010000147.1 GCA_902482615.1 uncultured Collinsella sp. | reverse complement strand
GTCTCGTCCATACGCATATATAGGTCAATGCGCGCCAGGCCCGTGGCGGCGCACAGCAGCCACTCGGCAGAAAGACGGGGGTGCTCCTCGCCGCGCTCGGCCAGGTACTCCTTGGTCCACTCGAGACAACGCTTGATGGTCCAGATCTCGTTTGCCATGGGGCCCTCCCCTCTTAAGCGCCGGACGGCGCGCGAATGTCGGAGCAGATTGTACGCGAGGCCAGCGCTTGGCAAGGGACGATTGAAGGCGATTATCGAGAATCAGCCCAGAATTTTGCTTGGAACCTGCCTGAAATGTTCATTCGTCGACGTCTAAATCTGCATTCGTCAAGCTTTTGGCAAGGTTGACCCAAAACTGACCAATATCTAACCAAGAACTTGCCACATTGCTTGACGAACGACCCCTCAAAAACCGTCCCGCGACTTCTCGGACGCTTTTTCGAGCATTATTTTTAAAAATGATAAGTAACTTTAAGCAGGTAAACAACTTAATTGTTATTAAAGAAGATTGAATAAACTCACAAAGCAATGTGCCCAACCTAGTCATTGGGGACGCTCTTATTTGACTAGTCGTTTAAGAACGTCCCCAATGACTACTAAGCCAGGAGTGTCCCAAACTGCCGGTAGAAAAGGAACGTCCCTAAGTGCCAACTAATCAATTGCCGTCTTCGGCAGCGATGGCAACGCCGCAGGTAGAGGACGGACAGCGAGCGACGTCCAGAGCGAACAAGTTGGCATGAAAAAGGCAAGGCATAGACCTTCTGGTCATGCCTTGCCTTTTGAATGCCAAATTGTCGCTCTGGGTGGCGCGCAGCGTCGAGCAGTTACGGCGTTTGGTAAAACGCCGTAACTTAAACGGCCTGTGCCAGCTTCTCGGCTCGCTCGGCGGCAGCGAGCGCCTCGATCACGGTGCCGAGCTGGTCACCCAGAAGGACGCCGTTGTAGGTGGAGTTGAAACCGATGCGGTGATCGGTCACGCGGTCCTGGGGCTGGTTGTAGGTACGGATCTTCTCGGAACGGTTGCCGTGGCCGATCTGGCTCTGGCGCTCGGCACCGAGCTCGGCCTGCTGCTTCTCGAGTTCCATCTCGTACAGACGGGCGCGCAGCATCTGCATGCAGACCTCGCGGTTCTGGATCTGGGAACGCTGCTCCTGCGACTGCACCACGGTGTTGGTGGGCAGGTGGGTGATGCGCACGGCGGAGTAGGTGGTGTTAACGCACTGACCGCCAGGACCGGAGGCGCAGTAGGTGTCGATGCGCAGGTCGGACTGGTTGATCTGGACGTCGATCTCCTCGGCCTCGGGAAGTACGGCGACGGTAGCCGTGGAGGTCTGAATGCGGCCCTGGGACTCAGTCTTGGGAACGCGCTGGACGCGATGCACGCCGGACTCGAACTTCATGACGGAGTAGACGCGGTCGCCCTCGACCTTGAACTCGATGGACTTAAAGCCACCGGCCTCGCTGGGACTGGAATCGAGCACGGTAGTCTTCCAGCCGCGCGACTCGCAAAAGCGCTGGTACATCTTGTACAGATCGCCGGCGAAGATGGCCGCCTCGTCGCCACCGGCGGCGGAGCGAATCTCGACGATGGTGTTCTTGTCGTCGTTGGGGTCGCTCGGGATGAGCATGTACTTGATGTCTTCCTCGAGCTGGGGAAGCTTGGCCTCGTTTTCGGAGATGTCCATCTGGAGCATCTCCTTCTCATCGGCATCGGTGGTATCGTGCAGCATTTCCTTGGCCGCCTCGATGTCATCGAGCGCGCCGATGTACTCGCGCGAGGCGGCAATGAGGTCAGACTGGTGCGCGTACTCCTTGTTGAGACGCGTGAACTCCTTAATATCGGAGGCGACGGCCGGGTCGGAGAGCTTCTTCTCGAGCTCCTCGTAGGCCTTGATGATCTTTTCGAGCTTGTCGCGCATGGCGGGACTCCTTTATATGCGTGAAGGTGAAAATCGGCAGAGTTGATGGGGCGCACGGCGCCACTGCGGGGGTAAGCCCGGCTAGAACATGTCGATCTTCAGATACATGCGCATCCCTTCGCGTATGGGGTACATAGTTGCGGTCTAACCCATACATGATAGCGTGCGCAGGCAAACCTGCATATAACCCGCACGGAATGATTGGTGCAAACAAACCTGACCCCATTGCACCAAGGGCTTGCTTTTTGGCTAGAGCGTTTGGAGTAGAGCGACGAGGAAGCGAATGCCCTGGAGGTAGGCGCGGCGGGTGATGCGCTCGTTGGTGCCGTGGACGCCGCGATCACACTCGTCGTCATCAACCACAAAGGCCGAGAAGCGAATGCACTCAGGGCAAATGTGCTGGTAGTTGGCAGCGTCGGTCGCACCGATCACGGTCGAGGGCACAATTGCCACTGGCTCGAATGATCCATTTTCCTCCGTCCCCTTTGGATCACGGAAATAGCGGGCGGCGATGGAGCGAACCGCCTCGAGGCCGGGGCCACCGATGCGCAGGGACGGCGAGGGTTCGGAGCTGCCGGGGCCCAGCTCCACTTCGACACGACCGGCAAGATCCACCCCGGCAACCGCCTCACGGCAGCGCGCCACAACGTCGGCCACGCCCGTGCCCTCGAGCATGCGGAAGTTGATGTTGGCCCACATATCCTGCGGCATTACGTTGGCGCCGGTGCTGCCGCCCTCGATCTGCGTGGGCGCGCAGGTGGTCGTCACCAGCGGATAGAGCTTTTTGCTGGCGAGGCAATCGCGGACAATGGCATCTCCGTTGGCGGCAATTTCATCGGCCGTGTAGAGCCCTAACTCGATGAGCTGGGCGGCAAGCAAGTCGGTCACGCGCGTCGGCCACTCGATATCGCAGATTGCGGTGATGGCACGGCTGAGCACCTCGAGCGATGTGCCGCCGTAGGGGTTGGACGAATGCCCGCCCTCACTCTTCGTCTTGAGCACAATATCGGCGTAGCCCTTCTCGGCAAGGTCGGCATGCATAAGCCAGCCCTCGCCCGCGCCGTACTCGGCAGCTGGAACGATGCGGTAGTCACCCTCGTCGATCAGGTACTCAAGCTCAATGCCGCGCTCCTCGAGCGCGCGGCCGATGGCGCCTGCGCCGTACTGCGTAGTCTCCTCGTCCTGGCCAAAGGCCAGGAGCAGCGTGCGCTCGTGCCGCCAACCGTGCGCCAGCGCATACTCAACCGCCTCGAGAATGCCTGCGACCTGGTCTTTCATATCGATGGCGCCGCGACCCCAAATGTAGGTGTCGTCTACATGCCCGCTAAAGGGGGCGTACGTCCAGTCGTCCTCGGTACCCGGCACCACGGGGACCACGTCCATGTGACCCATGAGCACAACGGGCTTGAGTGCGGGGTCGGAGCCGGAAAGCGTCACCAGCAACGAATGATCGATGAGCTCGACCTTACCCGCTGTAAATACGTGCGGCCAGGCCTGCTGCATATAGGCGCGCAGGTCGTCGAACGGCCGCCAGTCCACTGCCTCGGCATCCATGCTCGAAATGGTCGGAAACGACAGCACACGGCCCAGGCGCTCGCATGCGCCGGCCTCGTCTATACCGACAAAATCATCCTCATGCGCAAAGAAGCGCCAAACCTCGGCCATGACATCCTTTCGATTGTGATGACGAGGGCCGCCCCACCGGAGCGGCCCTGCCACGTAAGCGTTTGCGGTCGGCTATTTGTCCTCGAGATAACGCGAGAGGAACTCGCGGGTACGCTGGTGCTTGGGGTTGCCAAAAAGCTCCGCCGGCGCGGCGTCCTCGAGGACCACGCCCTTGTCCATAAAGACCACGCGGTCGGACACCGTGCGGGCGAAGGCCATCTCGTGCGTGACGACGACCATGGTCATGCCGTCGGCAGCGAGCTTGCGCATGACCTCGAGCACCTCTCCCACGATCTCGGGGTCGAGTGCGGAGGTCGGCTCGTCGAACAGCATGATCTGCGGATTCATGCATAGGGCGCGAGCGATGGCAACGCGCTGCTTTTGGCCGCCGGACAGGCGACCCACGGCGGCGTGCGCGAACTTCTCGAGCCCCACGCTCGTCAGATGCTCCATCGCGACCTTCTCGGCCTCGGCCTTGCTCATCTTTTTGAGCGTGACGGGCGCGAGCGTGCAGTTGTCGAGCACATCCATGTTGTTGAACAGGTTAAAGCCCTGGAACACCATGCCGATGTCCTCGCGCAGCTTGTTGATGTTGCAGCGCTCGGCCGTGAGGTCCTGGCCGTGGAACCAGATGTGGCCCGCGTCCGGGGTCTCGAGCAGGTTGAGGCAGCGCAGGAAGGTCGATTTGCCGGAGCCGGACGGCGCGATCATGCAGACGACCTCCCCCTCGCGCACCTCGAGGTCGATGCCCCGGAGCACCTCCAGCGAGCCGAAGTCCTTGCGGAGGCCCTTAACCCTTACCTTTGCCATTGTGGAGCCTCCTTTCGATCCGCTTGGAAATCTTGGACAGAATGAAGATGATGATGAAGTAGATCACCGCCACGGTCGCCCACACCTCGAAGGAGCGGAAGGTCC
>CABTAA010000146.1 GCA_902482615.1 uncultured Collinsella sp. | reverse complement strand
CCTGCGCGAGCGGCGATCTGGCGCCCGTCCGTGCCTGGCTGGGCGAGCACATTTGGCAGTGGGGCCGCGCCAAAGACGCGCCGGAACTCATCAAGGGCGCCTGCGGCATGGCATTCGACGCCCGTTACTACTGCAGCTACCTGCAGGACAAGTTCGCCACGCTCTACGAGCTGTAAAACCTAGGCAACACGCCAACGCAAAGGGGCGCCGCAGGATCTATCCGCGGCGCCCCTCTTTTCATCTAAGCCAGAGCCCCGACACTTGGGGACGTTCCTTTTATGCCGGCACAATAGGAACGTCCCCAAGTGCCGAAAAATGAAATTGAACGTCAGATTGCCGCTTGGGGCCGTTTGCAGCGTCGAGCAGTTACGCGGTTTGGTAAAACCGCGTAACTATAGAGCCTCCAGTGCGTTGGCGATGCGCTTCATGGCGGCGTCGGCAGCTGCTTGGTCGGGGGCTTCGGCCAAAACGCGAATCACCGACTCGGTTCCGCTCTTGCGCACCAGCACGCGGCCCTCGCCCGCCAGCGACGCCTCGGCCTCGGCGATCGCGTTCTGCACGCCCATGTTCTCGAGCGCGGCGTCCTTGTCGGCCACGCGCACGGCAACCTGCGCCTGCGGCAGCAGCTTGCACGGAGCCGTGAGCTGCGAGAGCATCTCGCGCTCGGCACGAATCACTTCCATCACGCGCAGCGAGGTCATAATGCCGTCGCCCGTGCGCTCGATATCGCCAAAGATCGTATGACCCGTCTGCTCGCCGCCCAGGCTGTAGCCGCCCTCGCGCATCTTGGCATACACGTGACGGTCACCCACGCCGCTGGTCACGGCACTCAGACCGGCAAGCTCCAACGACTTGATCAGGCCAAAGTTGCTGGCAATCGTCGGCACCACGGTACCGCCCGAAAGGCGACCGTGCTTGTTCAGGTACACACCGCACACGTACAGGATCTGGTCGCCGTCGACCACGCGGCCGCGCTCGTCCACGGCCAGGCAGCGGTCGGCATCGCCGTCGTAGGCAAAGCCCACGTCCAGACCCTGCTCCACCACATGGCGCTGCAAGCGCTCCATATGCGTGGAGCCACAATCGACATTGATGTTAAAGCCGTCGGGCGCGGCATTGATCACGCGCACATCGGCGCCCAGCGCGTCGAACACCGGCTTGGCCACCGAGGACGCCGAGCCGTTGGCGCAGTCGAGACCGATCTTAACGCCCTGCAGCGAAAAGTTCGCACTTGCAATGAGCGAGGCAATATAGCGGTTGCGGCCCTGCATGTAATCGACCGTAGCGCCAATGTGGTTGCCCGTGGCCAGCGGCACTTCGCTCTTGCCATCGATGTAATCCTCGATGAGCTCCAGCACGTCCTCGTCCATCTTAAAGCCGTCGCTGTTGACGAGCTTAATGCCGTTATCGCAAAACGGGTTGTGGCTCGCACTGATCATGATGCCGCAATCGAAGCAGCCCTCCACGGTCTGATGCGCCACGCCCGGAGTGGGGATCACGTGCAGCATGTAGGCGTCCGCACCGCTCGCGACCAGGCCACTCACCAGCGCTGCCTCGAACATATAGCTCGAACGACGCGTGTCCTTGCCCACGATCACGCGCGCCTTGGCCCCGCGGTTGGCGCCGTAATACCAGCCCACAAAACGGCCGATCTTATAAGCGTGCTCTACCGTCAGCCCAACGTTGGCCTCGCCGCGAAAGCCGTCGGTGCCAAAGTACTTCATGCGCTCTCCTTACAAAATAGGGGCGGACAGATTGCCTGTCCGCCCCAAAATGGTACTCGATTATCTGCACTACCAGAAAAACCCTACGCCGACGCGCTGTCGCGAGCCGCCTGGCATGTAGGAGTCTGACGCAGCGTAAGCGGCTTGTCCCCCGCCTCGGCCGACGTGGTCAGCGTATACGTGATCGTCGTCGTCTCGCCAGCATGCAGGTCAACGGTTCCTGAATAGCAGGGAACTCCGTGCCAAGTGGCAGCGAACAGTCCAAACTGAGTCCCCTCGACGGTTAGATCGGTAATGCTGCCGCCTGTCGGCGCAAACAGTGATACATACAAGCGCTCATCGTCACGCGAGGTCCCAGGCGCACTGGCCGCTACGTAGTCGGGCAGCTTACCTGCCTCCTCCTGCGTCATGATGTTCGTCAGGGTAACGGTGATGCGATACGAGCAAGCGCCGTCGCCGTTCTTCACGCCCTGACCAATCTGCGTATCGGCGTTCAGATACCAGTCGAGCTTGGAGAAGCTCAGGTTGTTAAAGTAGACACCAGCAACGGGATCTTCACTCGGGTCATCCGGATCGGGCAGTGAGGCGTCGATGTTCATCTCCTTGATAGCGTTCTGCTCGTCATCGTTTTTCATCCACGCGATCAGGCGGCCCTCTTCGGCACCGCGCTCAACGGCGCTGACAAGGTTCGCGACATCGACGTCGCCGATACCGCCAAGGATCTTGTCAAAGGCAGCGCTGGCGACGGATGCAAAGATGCCGTCCGACTCCTCGACCGGATAGTTCCAGTACACATCATGCATAAGCACCTTCGCCGCGTTAGTACCGTCAACGACTGTACCGTCGGGCAGTGAAACATTACCCACGAGGCCCAACAGATACTGCAGGAATACCGGATCGATACCAATGACGCCATCGACGTCCTGACCATATTCAGACTTCCACAGCGCGGCGACACGCTGCGAATTACGGGGCCAGTCGGGCGAATAGGTGTTGCCCGAGATGTATAGGTTGCTGTGGTCACCAAACAGCGTCTCATCTTCTTCGTCGACGCTCTCAACCGCCTCGTCTTTGCTGCGCGCAATGCAGGGAACAAACTCGCCAATCGACATCTGGCCGTCGGTGACCGAAATCAGACCCTGCGAACCGCCAAAGCCGCCGCAGGCACGAATCTCGACGTTGTTCATGGCGTACATAAGGTAGTTGCGCGTCTGGCCGTTGGCGCCGAGCATCTGGGGAAGGACGGGGGCGACCTTCTCCGCCGCGTCAACCGCGCCGTTGAGGGTGGCAAAGCCGTCCTTGGCCTTATCGACCAGCTCGGTCACCTGGGAAATATGAGTATCGCCAATGCCCTGGACCTTCTCGTTGGCGCTCTTGAACACCTTCGAGCTGCTGGAAAGCGAATCGGCGACCGCCTGCAGCGCGGACACGTTAATCATGCCGTCCTGGAACAGCTTGCCGGGCGTAGCCTGCGAGAGGTTATCGGCCATGGGAACCAGCGCATTGCTCGAGACATCGGACAGGGCATCAATCATGGTGCGGGCTGCGTTGATGTCACTGCCATACACCGGGATAAACGAAGCCGCCGTCCACAGCGGGCTCGAAGTCTCTGCCTTCATGCTGTCGCAGAGCTCATCGATCTTCTTCGCGTCGTCAGGCAGCGTCGAAAAATCGCCCGACGTGACCTTGTCCTTAAGGCCACCGACAATCTCGACAGCCTCCTTCGCTTCGCTCTTTACGGTCTTTGCCGAGTTAAGCAGCATAAAGCCGCTTGCGCCAAGCGCAACGAGAAGCACCACGACCACAGCGGCAATAATGGCGCCAGTGTGACGCTTTTTGCGCTCGCCCTTGCGATGGCGATGACGGACCAGACCGTCAGAGGTCGAACTCGACGAAGCGTCGCTACCGTAGTTCAAGCCAAAATCGTAATAATCTTCCTTGGAACCCGAGCCCGCAAACTCGGTACCGCTATCATCCAGGCGGGCGAACGTGCCTGTCTCGGAGGCGCCGGTGTAAATCGTGCCGAGGTTACCCGTAAGCCCCGCGCCACCGGCAGAGGGAGTATTGTTGTCGGCCTTGCCGGCATTAACGTTGCCGGCGCCATTCGCGGCGTTGGCAGCACCTGCGTTGTTCGCAGGTACCGAAGGAGCCCCGCTCGGCTGCGACGCAGAGGTTGCACCGCCCGCAAAGACATTCCCTCTTGCACGGCCGGTCTTTTTTGCCTTTTGAGACTGCTCGTACAGAGCGGTAAACATCGCCGTCTCGCCCGGGGACACGCGCTTACCGGAACCGCCCTGTCCAGCGCCGCCCGGCGTGCCGGCCTTACCAGCCCCGTTCGGACGCGGCGGAACTGCAGGGCGGCCGCTATCGCTGCCCTTAAAGTGATTACCAGCCATAAAGAAATCCTCGCAATTGAGTCGCAATGAAAAAGTCCATAACGTTACTAGTTTATGGCATTTTGAGCATCGACAGCTAAACTCCAGACACGGACATCAATTGGCGAAAATGCGGCACAACACCTTTTCTGTCTTGGCGGCGGCGCCAACTACACCGTGAGGAACATCATCACGATGATCATGGCAAAGCCGATAAGGTCGGTCGGCAAAAACACCGTACCCAGCATAACGGCGCTGGTGATGGTCGCCGAAACCGGCTCCACAGTTCCGATGAGGCTCGCGCGTACCGAGCCGATGTCCTTAACGCCCTGCATATAGAGCATGTAAGCAAAAAACGAGCCGATAACCACGAACACCTTGAGCGTCTCGTCAACCCATTAAATGTCA
>CABTAA010000145.1 GCA_902482615.1 uncultured Collinsella sp. | reverse complement strand
GCATATCTTGGAGGGTCTGCTCAAGGCGCTGGATCACATCGACGAGATCGTGTCCATCATCCGCAGCAGCGAGAATCCCAATGCCGCGAAGGTCTCCTTGATGGAGTCGCCCAGGTTGCCGCTAAAGACGCTCGGCTCGCTGCCGGTGTCAAAGACAAACTCGCCAGGCTCCAGCGCGACCTCGATGATCTTGCCGTTTTGCACCACGAGCATGCCCTGGCCGTCGTTGACGGCGATGACCGAGCCGTTGGAGATGACGTTGTCCTCGCCGCGCGTGTTGGAGCTGCGGCCGCCGGTGCGCTTGCTGCCCTTGCAGGCCAAGACGTCAGCGGGCATCGATTCGCAATAGATAAATTCCTTCCACTGGTCGGCCATGACGCCGCCGGCAGCACCCAATCCAGCTTTTAAGAGTCCCATGGTGATCTTCCTTTCTCGTCAAAGGCCGGGTGGTATTGGTCAGAATGGCTAATCGTCCTTGTTGTCCTTCATGACAACGGTGGTCTCGGTGTGGCTGAAGGTGTCGTGTTTCTCGGTCAGGTCAAGCTCGCCGCAGTACTCATCGGCATGGGTGGCCTCGTTGGCTGTCTTGAGCTGGCCTACCAACAGCACGTCTCCGATGATTACGATGATCAGCGGCGCGACGATGTTGATGAGGATGCCCTCGATATCAAAGGTGAGGTAATCCAGATTGAAGGCGTTCTCTCCCATAAAGAGAATCTGGGAGAGGACAAATCCGATCACAAAGAACAGCACCGAGGCGATGGCGAGCTTGGGTTTGGAGCAGGGGAGCTCGCCGACCATGCGACCGGTCTGGCCGTTCATGGCAAACAGGTAGCTCTTGCCGTTCCACGAGGTGGAGAGCATCCACACGGGGAACAGGGCGTAGTCGCTGTCTTCCCAGGTGTAGTCGAGCTGCTTGCTTTCGACCACGGCATCGTCATATTCGTCGACAACAGTCTCGCGCAGGGCCGAGATCGTGCTCTCCTCCATACGACGCTCGGCGCGCGCCTTGCAGGTCTCGCAATCCTCGTCGTAGCGGTTGGCGATGTAGCCGGGCATATACGCGACCGAGAACGGGCGCAGCGCGTCGTAGTCAAACGGCTCGATGGCGTCCATGTGGCCGTCGGGCATCTTGGACGATCCGTCGACGGGTACGCGCTCAAACGAGATATTGCCCTTGCGGTAGGCGTCGTAGTGGTCGGTGGTCGTGACGGTGCGATCGGATTCCTCAGTCACGGTCTCGTTGGTCGCATCAAAGCACACTTCGCCGTCTACGCGGGCGCCGTAAAGCCAAAACGGCACGTAAACGCCTTGGACTTCGTCGATATGGTTGCCGGTGACAAAGCTCTTGGGCAGCAAGATCTTGCCCTTGTAGTGTTCCTTAAGGGCGGCCAGGACGTCGTCGCGCCCGAGTTTAAACGGGATCACCAGGTCGGGTGAGAAGTCGCCCGAAAGCTGACCGGGCGCTACGGCGGAGTTGCCGCAGTACGGGCAGGTGGTGACGGCGACGGTGCCGTCGGACACGAGCTCGGCGCCGCACGACGAGCAGATGTAGCCGGCGTTTTGAGCCAGCTCCTGCACGGCATCGTCGACAGCAGGCTTGGGGACCGCGGCTGCGGCATCGGCTTTGGCATCGGCCTTGTCCTGGCGCTCGCGATAGAGGGCCTCGACTTCTTCGACTTCAAAACGCGAATCGCAGTAGTCGCAGACGAGCTTTTGCTCGGCACTGGCAAAGTGAAGGGGACCGCCACACGCGGGGCACTGATAGTTGACGCTCTCGAAGGCCATGATCGGTCCTTTCCGTGCCGGAGACTATGCGCCGATGGCGCCGCCGCAGTATTCGCAGCGCCCACTGGCATCGGGAATGGTGGTTGCACCGCAGAAGGGGCAGGTGACCGCGGTCTTGGGGGCCTTGGCGGCCACGACGCTGTCGCGCGTCTCCTGGCGCAGCTGCACCAGCGCGTCGCGGACCTCGGTTGCTTGGCGCTTGGCCTCGCGGTATTCGATGGAGCCGCGCTGATCGATGGTGGAGTCGTTTACGCGCAGGTTGATTTCGGTAAAGTACGGCGTGTTGACGTGGATGGTCAGGTTAAAGTCGTAATCCAGGTCGTAGCGCGGCGGGTTGTAGCTCTCGCGCTCGCCGTCCTTGGTCTCGCGATAAATCTCGGTGCGATGCTCGTCGATATCCATATCGCAACCGAGTACCTGCGAGAACTCGATGATGTCGGGATTGGCGTCGCGCCAGCGGCTCTGTGAAGTGATGATCAGCAGGCACGCGTCCTCATCGAGCATGATGTTGGTGCGCCCGGCAGAGAGCGTGCGCGTGGGGTTGAACGAGGCCAGGCGCTCGGCATTGGCCTCGCGGTAGGCGAGTTGCTCGCGGATATCGTCCGCGGTGCTGGAGCGATAGCCGTGAAAGTAGGGGGAGAGCTTGCCGGCGCACTCTTTGCACAGGTAGCCTTCGTTGATCTTGGTCTTTCCCAAAAGTCCCAGCTCGGTACCGCAAATCGCGCACTCTTTCTTCTCGAACATCTTGTCAAAGAAGCCCATGGCTGCCTCCCATCAACAGGTAGCGTGTGTCACTTTTGATGATGGGGGAGTGCGCGATCTTTCACGATACCCAGACGGCTCAAGGAGTCTCCACAACTGGGACACATGGCCCATTTTTGACTAGTCATTGGGGACGTTCTTAAACGACTAGTCGCTGGGGACACTCTTCGGCCACTCATTGGGGACGTACTTAAATGAGTGGCAGTTGGGGAGACTCCATGCCGAATGTGGCGGCTGCCGAATGTGGGCGCCGTCCTTGCTACGCCACGGTCACGGCGACCTGGGCGTAGCGGGTGCAGGGGCGCTCGGTGCGCGTCTGCACGGTGAAGGTGAGCACAAAGCGGTCACCGGGCTGCGCGTCGGCGGGCACGATGAAAGCGGCGCCAACCGTGCATTCTTGCCATAGCGACAAATCTTGGTCGCCTGCATAGCTCGACGGGTCCATGGCGACATCCCAATGTGCATCGAAGCCCTTGCCGTCGGGGTCGATGATGGTCGCCGCAAGGGCAACGTGCTCGCCGGCTGCGGCGCTGCAGTCGACCGTGACCTCGACAATATGTGCCGGATGCGAGCAAGCTGCCGGATTATGGGCGCACCATTGCGCGCGGGCGGCAAAGTCTTCCTGATAGGCGCGCAGGTAAGGATTGAGGTTGCTGCTCGCGGGTGTACCCAAGGCGGCAAAACCAGTGGGTGCGTCCGAGTCGGGGTGACCGTCGAGGAACATGCGGCCGAGCAGCGTGTCGAAGCTGCGGTCATCTATACCGCGCAGGCCAAACGGCAGCAGCGGAATATAGGTCATGCTGTCGCCTTCGCCCATAAAGTCGCCGCGCTCAAACTGCATCGCGGGCACGCCTTCTAGACCCCAATCCAGACGGGCATGCTTGCCAAACTGGAATCGCTCGGGTTCGTTTTCGTAGACCTTGCCGTCGCCATAGAGCATATAGCGCGCCATGAGGGGGCCGTTGCCCTGCGTGAGATTCTGCTCGGGCCAAGGAGCCTTAAACAGTGGCAGCGAATCGGGCTGCGCCATCTTGGCGTCGACATAGCCGCCATACATATAGGGCACGCGCCAAAAGATGAGCTCGGGAAAGAGCTCGCGCCCATGGTCGAGCCATGAGTTGTCCTGCCCTATGCCATCGGCAACGCCCATCACGCGCACCTTCTGATAGACCCGCTGCTGCACGGCGGGCCATTCGGGCGTGGCGCGATAACGCTCGGCAATGCTCATAAGGGCGCGAACGATGGTGTTCATGCCACCCCAGCTGAGCAGCCATAATGTACGCGGATCATCATCCAAAATCGCCTGCGCAATTACGCGAGACCCCTCAGTTTCCTCGCGGACATCGCCCTCAAAGGCAACATTTCCCACAAAGGTGCGCTCGATCATCTGGGCAGGCGTGGGAAACGGCGGCTCACCGGCAGCGTCCGCATTCGCCTGCAACTGCGGCCAAGCCTGGGCATATTCATTACTCCAGAGACTCTCAATCCAATGCTCGGGAAACGGACGATACTCACGAAGCTCCCCGGCCAGCGGATCGGGCTCATGAGGCACAACAGCCCACTCGTAAGAGCGACGCCCCTTAGTCCGCCAATGCGAATTCACCTCGCCGAGCGTATGGACGCCATCGCCAAGAAAGTGATACTGCGAAGCCGTATACACCACAGCCTGAACATCAAGCACATTAAGATACAGAGCCAAATGAATGAGCGAGTTCATATCGTCGACTTCCATATCAGTAGTAACAATCACTCGAGTTAACTCTTGGGACATAGGAACAGCTCCAATCAAAATCAATTCAGCCAGTTACGCGCAAGGCAAGACGGGACCCACGCCCCCATCGCCACCGACCCGGCGTGCTGCCGGAAGCGGCCGGCCAGGGTCTCAGCAATGGAAACACAGCGGGCACTGGGGTTTACCTCTGCAAACATTTCGCACTGATATCTTCTGTATTGAAGACGTCGATGGTGCACCCGTATACCATTGAC
>CABTAA010000144.1 GCA_902482615.1 uncultured Collinsella sp. | reverse complement strand
CCGATCTGCCATCCGGGCCGGCGGCAAGCTCGCCACCCGAACGCTCGGCCTCGTCCAAATCGCCTTTGACCAGCACGATCGGCGAGCACGCGTTGCCCGCGATACGCACGCCACGACCCGCGAGCGATGCGAGCTCCTGCTCGGTCGCCTGGGCGATGGCTTCTTTTTTCTGGCTTTGTGACGTGGACATGCGCTCTCCAATCGTTTGCATGCCCACCATTATATAAAAGAGCCGACCGCGAGTGCTTGCTTTGCGGACCGTTGGGTATAAGCACGGTCGTACTGAGTTTTACGCGGCCGAGCCGCGTCGCACTATCACTATGGAGGTCACCATGGCTGACATTAAGCAGATTACCCCCGAGAACTTCGACTCCATCGTTAACGGCAGCCTTCCCGTGCTGGTTGATTTTTGGGCACCGTGGTGCGGTCCCTGTCGTTCGCTCTCGCCCATCGTTGACGAAGTGGCCGACGAGCTGGCCGGCAAACTTGCCGTCGCCAAATGCAACGTCGACGACAATCAGGACCTGGCCATGAAGTTTGGCGTCATGAGCATCCCCACGCTGGTTGTCTTTAAGAACGGCGAGGAAATCGACCGCTCCGTTGGCGCGCTGCCCAAGGCCAGGCTGCAGGCACTGCTTGAGAAGCACCTGTAATACGCCGGTCATGTGCTGCCGTCCATGAGCGGTTTTGCGCCGCTCACCGGAGAGCCGGGTGCTGCGCCCGCGACCACGGATAGTATGGGAATCACAAACAGCCCCCAGTGAACGGGTGCGGGTCGGACGGACTCGCACCCGTTTTCTTATGCGGCGATGCACAAAGCGGGCGTAGTAGAATCTGAACCACTGATTAGACCCGTACAAAAGGAGACTTCCCATGCATGACGTCGGAATGAACATGAGCCAGCTTGCCATGAGCGTCAAGCAGGTCGACGACACGATCGAGCTCGCCCACGAGTGGAGCCATCAGCTGCTGCATGCGACCGAGAACTTTGACATGGAGCGCATTGGCGCCAAGCTCGAGGCCGCCATGGCGGCGCTCCACGAGGCGCACGACGCACTCGAGGGCTACGAGGAGGCCATCGAGGCCGACCATAACTCCGTTGGCTCCGTAAAGCTGGTGTAGCGTGACCGAGCACGAGCGCACCTGCGATCACGAGCATTCGCACGGGCCGACCGGCGGCGCGGACTGCCGCTGCAGCGGCTCCAGCTCCGAGCTGGTCCGCTTTTCGGTCACCGCGCCCGACGACCTGCTGCGCCGCTTTGACGAGCAGATCGCGCGCCGCGGTGACGTGGCCAACCGATCCGAGGCCGTACGCGATCTGATTCGCGCCTCGATCGCCAAGGAGCAGATGCGCACGCCCGACGAGCAGGTCATCGGTTCGCTCACCATGATCTATGACCACCATACCGGCGATCTGACGCGCCGTCTGGACGAGGTGCAGCACGACTACACCGACGAGATTGTATCGACTATGCACGTGCACCTGGATCACCACAACTGCTTGGAGATTCTGGCGCTTAAGGGTCGCGGCGAGCGTGTCTACGAGCTGGCGGACCGTCTGCTGGGCCTGCGCGGGGTTAAACACGGCGAGCTCACCTGCGCCGCCACCAAGCAGAGCCTAGGGCTGTAACAGCACACATTTCAACGAAGGAGGGTCGCATGCGACATGTGCATATCCATGTAACGGGCATTGTGCAGGGCGTCGGCATGCGACCGTTTGTGTATCGCGAGGCCATGGCGCACGGCATTTGCGGTTGGGTGCTTAACGCGGGCGATGGCGTGCATATCGAGGCGCACGCTCCTGGCGAAGCACTCGACGAATTTGTCGCCGCGCTTTCCGAGCATGCACCCGCGGCGTCTCGCGTGGAGCATGTCGAGGTTGTGGACCTAGCACCCGGCGACTGGGACGCCGCTAACGAGCAGGGCTTTCGCATTGTGGCGTCGCAGGATCAAACCGCACACACGACGCTCATCTCGCCCGACATCGCCACGTGCGACGACTGCCTGCGCGAGCTGTTCGACCCCGCCGACCGACGCTTTCACTATCCCTTTATCAACTGCACCAATTGCGGACCGCGCTTTACCATCATTCGCTCGCTGCCCTATGACCGAGCGGCAACCTCGATGGATCGCTTTCCCATGTGCCCCACCTGCGCCGCAGAGTATGCCGACCCACTCGATCGACGCTTTCACGCGCAGCCCGATGCCTGCTTCGATTGCGGACCGCATATTACGTGGCGCGAGGCGGATCGCGACGTTGTGCCAGCGGGTGTCGACGCAACACCAGCCGTCGGCTCCACGCGCGAGGCCAGCGATGCCATCATCGAACGCTGCGTCGAGCTGCTGGCAGGCGGCGGCATCGTCGCCATCAAGGGCCTGGGCGGATTCCACCTGGCCTGCGACGCCACCAACGAACAAGCGGTGCACGAGCTGCGCCATCGCAAGCGTCGCAGCAACAAGCCGCTTGCCGTTATGGTGCGAAGCCTTGCCGACGCCGAGCACCTGTGTCACATCGATGGCGTTGAGCGTGGCCTGCTGGCCGGCAGCGTTCGCCCCATCGTGTTGTTGCGTCGCCGCGCAACCGGCAACGACGCCCACGGCTCCCCCGACGACCCTGAACTCGCGCCGTCCGTCGCGCACGACTTGCCCGAGCTTGGCGTCATGCTCCCCTACACCCCGCTTCAACATTTACTGCTCGCCGCAGCCGCGGCGCACGGCATTCACGCGCTTGTCATGACCAGCGGAAACCTGAGCGAAGAGCCCATCGAGACCGACGACGCCCTTGCATGGGAGCATCTCGTTGCCGCCGGCATCGCCGACGCGCTGCTCGGCAACGACCGCGCAATTCTGTCGCGCTACGACGACTCCGTGGTACGCGTGGTCGACGACGACGTCATGCCCGTGCGTCGCGCACGCGGATATGCGCCGCAACCGCTTTCGTTGCCGGCGCTCGACGGCACCGCGCCCTGCGTGCTCGCCTGCGGTCCGCAGCAAAAAGCCACGATTGCACTCACGCGCATGGACTCGGACGGCCATGTGGCCTGCTTTGTGTCGCAGCATATCGGCGATGTCGAAAACGGGGCGACCTTCGATGCTTGGAGCGCCGCGCGCTCACGTCTGGAAAACCTCTTTGACCTGGCGCCTGCCGCCTTGGCATGCGACATGCATCCCAGCTATCTGTCGAGCCAATGGGCACGCGAACAGGCACGGAAGCACAATCTGCCGCTTATTGAAGTCCAGCACCATCATGCGCATATCGCGAGCGTAATGGCAGAGGCGATTGCCGCAGGCCGGCTTGCGCCCGATGCACACGTTCTCGGCATCGCCTTCGACGGCACGGGTGCCGGCACCGATGGCACCATATGGGGCGGCGAGTTTTTTATCTCCCATCTCGCCGATTTTGAGCGCGTCGCGCATCTGCGCACCTGGGCACTCCCCGGTGGCGCCGCCTCCGTACACGATGCCCGCCGCAATGCCTTTGCCCTGCTAAGTGAGCTCGACCTGCTCGAGCACCCGGGCGCCACGGGACTCTTGGACAGCCTTGACGAGCAGACGCGCAGCATAACGGCAACGATGATCGAGCGCGGCATCAACAGTCCACGCACTAGCAGCATGGGTCGTCTGTTTGATGCCGCAGCCGCGATTTTGGGCATTTGCGGCCAGGCAACCTACGAGGGCGAACCCGCCATCGAGCTCGAAGCCGCCGCCTGGCACGCGCTCGACAGCGAAATCGCCCATTTTCCCGACGGCAACGCCGGCTATTCCGCATCTGACCCATCGTGGCTGGACGGTCCCGATGTTCTGGACCAGAAAACACTCTTTGAGGCACTTTTGGGAGGAATTGAAGCCGGAGCGCCCGCCGACAGGCTCGCACTCGACTTCCATGTCGCCGTCGCGCGCTCCTCGGCACACATCGCCAGCGATATCTGCGTACGCGAGGGCATCAACACCGTCGCGCTCTCGGGCGGCGTGTTCATGAACCGACTTCTGCTTCAGCTCCTCACCCGCGAGCTCAAAAGCGCGGGCCTTGTTGTCTTGGTCCCCCACACCGTACCCGTCAATGACGGCTGCATCGCCTACGGTCAGGCGGCGGTCGCAAGCGCTCGTCTTGCGCAGATCGCATCGCAGTAGCTCACCCTCGCACGCCGCTGTGCCCAGCCGTCTCACAGGCGTAACGCGTTTGCCCGCAAACCCCGCGAGCGCTACCATCAACTGATGGATTATCGAGCGCCCGTCCAGCGCAAAGCGTATAAAAGGGGAACAATATGTGCCTTGCCGTTCCCGGTAAAGTAGTCAAACGCGACGACGACCTCAAGGCCACCGTCGACATGATGGGCGTCGAGCGCCCCGTGTCGCTGCGACTCGTGCCGACGGCGCAGGTTGGCGACTACATTCTCGTACACGCCGGCTTTGGCATCCAGATTGTCGACGAGCAGGAAGCACAGGAAACGCTCGAGCTCGTTAATGCCATGTCCGAGCTGGTCGAAGAAGATCAGCTTGCCACCAACCCGGCCGAGGCATACTAGTGGCGGCCGAGCAGCC
>CABTAA010000143.1 GCA_902482615.1 uncultured Collinsella sp. | reverse complement strand
CCAGACCACCCTCGGTGGCGCCCGCGACATGAAGGGTCTGCCCCAGGCTCTCTTCGTCATCGACACCAAGCGCGAGGAGAACGCCATCAAGGAGGCCCAGCGCCTGAACATCCCCGTCGTCGCCCTGATCGACACCAACTCCGATCCCGACGAGGTCGAGTACGGCATCCCCTGCAACGATGACGCTATCTCCGCTGTCACCCTTATGTGCGAGCTCATGGCTGACGCCTGCCTCGCTGGCTCCGGCAAGGAGCAGGTCTCCGAGGCCGAGATGGCCGCTGAGCCCAAGGCCGAGTAAATCAGTCTTAGTTAATTCTTTTTCATCTCTTTGAAAGGAACCACAATGGCCCAGATTACCGCCGCTATGGTCAAGCAGCTCCGCGAGATGACCGACTCCCCGATGATGGAGTGCAAGAAGGCTCTCGTCGAGGCTGACGGCGACATGGACGCCGCTGTCGACGTTCTGCGTAAGAACGGCCTTGCCAAGGCTGCCAAGAAGGCTGGCCGTGAGACCAACGAGGGCGCTGTCGCCGCGTTCGTCTCCGAGGATGGCAAGACCGGCGCTCTGCTCGAGCTCTCCTGCGAGACTGACTTCGTTGGCTCTAACGCCAAGTTCACCGGCTTTGCTTCCAAGGTCGCTGAGGTTGTCGCTACCACCGAGCCTGCTGACGTCGACGCTCTGCTCGAGAAGCCGATGGGCGAGGAGACCGTTTCCTCCGAGCTCACCGAGATGATTCACATCATGGGCGAGAACATGAAGATCTCCCGCTTCGCTGCCCGCAAGGCTGAGAACGGCGCGCTCGCTTCTTACATCCACATGGGTGGTAAGATCGGCGTCCTCGTCGAGTTCGCCTTCGAGAAGGCTGAGACCGCTCAGGCTGAATCCTTCAAGACCTTCGCTCACGACGTTGCCCTTCAGGTTGCCGCCGTCGCCCCGATCTGCGCTACCCGCGATCAGGTTCCGGCCGAGACCGTTGAGCACGAGAAGCAGATCTACATGGCCCAGGCTGCCGAGTCCGGCAAGCCCGAGGCTATCCAGGAGAAGATGGCTGTCGGCCGTCTGGAGAAGTTCTACAAGCAGTCCGTGCTCACCGAGCAGGAGTTCATCAAGGACAGCTCCCTCACCATCAAGAAGTACGCTGAGCAGGTCTCCAAGGAGCTCGGCGACACCATTACCGTCGTTGCCTTTGACCGTCTGGTCCGTGGCGAGTAAATAAGCTTTTGTAGCTGGTAATGAGCAGGCTGTGGGTTTTACTCACAGCCTGCTTTTTCATGGCTCTTCTTAGAGCCTTTGATAGAATGTTGAAAGTTCAATCTAAAGGAGGATCGCTTTGTCCGACATCCGATATAAACGCGTGCTTCTTAAGCTTTCCGGCGAAGCGCTGATGGGCGACGGCCAATATGGCATCGACCCCAAGGTTACCGACCATCTTGCTAAGCAGGTCAAGGAGCTGCTCGCCGTTGGCCATGAGGTCGGCGTCGTTGTCGGCGGCGGCAATATTTTCCGCGGCATGGCAGGCGCTGCCGGTGGCATGGAGCGTGCTCAGGCCGACTACATGGGCATGCTGGCAACCGTTATGAACGCGCTCGCCCTGCAGGATGCCTTCGAGCATAACGATGTTCCCTGCCGCGTGATGAGCGCTATCCAGATGAACGAGATCTGCGAGCCCTATATTCGCCGTCGCGCCATCAACCACCTTTCCAAGGGCAACGTCGTTATTTTTGCCGCCGGTTCGGGCAATCCGTACTTTACGACCGACACCGCCGCGGCTCTTCGTGCGTGCGAGATCGGCGCCGAGATTCTGATTAAAGCCACCAAGGTTGACGGCATCTACGATAAGGATCCCGTCAAGTGCGCTGATGCCGTCCGTTTTGACAAGATTACCTATCACGAGGTTCTCGTCCGCGGTCTGCAGGTTATGGATTCCACGGCTACGGCACTGTGCCAGGACAACCGTATGCCGATTTTGGTCCTCAACATCGATGGCGAGGACACCGTCAATCGCGCGCTTTCGGGTGAGCCCGTCGGCACGCTCGTCTATCAGGAGGATTAAGCATGGCAGAGAACATCACCGCCCATATGGACAAGTCGCTCGAGTCCCTCAAGCATAACTTCTCCAAGGTCCGTACCGGCCGCGCCAATGCCAACATTCTGTCCGACATCACCGTCGATTATTACGGTGTTCCCACGCCGGTCACGCAGGTTGCCGCCGTCAAGACCCCCGAGGCCCACATGCTGCTCATCGAGCCGTGGGACAAGGCACTCATCAATGCTATCGTCAAGGCCATCGGCGCTTCCGATCTGGGTATTACCCCCAACTCCGATGGCACCGTCGTTCGTCTTCCGTTCCCGGCTCCCACCGAGGAGCGCCGTCGCGAGCTCGTCAAGGAGTGCCGCGAGTACGCCGAGCAGGCCAAGGTGTCTATCCGTAACATCCGTCGCGACTTCAACAACAAGCTCGAGCGCGATGAGGAGCTCACCGAGGACGATGTCCGTCGCGAGCAGGCCAAGGTCCAGAAGCACACTGATGAGTATGTCGCCAAGGTCGAGGAGCTTCTGAAGGAAAAAGAAGCCGAGGTCATGGAGATCTAAGGTGCAATACGACGAGCATAAACTGGTCGAGTACTTTGCCGACGCCCCTGCGGGCGTCGGTTTTTCCGACCTTGACCTCAATAACATTCCGCACCATATCTCGTGCATCATGGACGGTAACGGTCGTTGGGCCACGTCGCGCGGTCTTGCACGCACCGAGGGCCACAAGGCGGGTATCGTCTCCCTTCGTGAGATTATTACCGCCTGCGTGCGTCTGGGCGTCGACGTGCTTTCGGCCTATGCGTTTTCTACCGAAAACTGGAACCGCCCGCAGCATGAGGTCAACGTCTTGATGCACCTGTTTGCCAAGACGTTCATCGACGAGCTGCCGCTTCTGAAGCGCGAAAACGTGCGCGTTGTCTTTTTGGGTGATATTTCCGCGCTGCCCAAGAAGACCCGCGACGTTTTTGAACGCGGTCTTGCCGAGTGCGCCCATCACACCGGTATGACGCTGGCGCTTGCTGTCAACTACGGCGCGCGTGCCGAGATTACCCGCGCTGTCCGTCAGATCGCGCTCGACGTTGCCGCCGGTAAGATTGATCCTGCCGCAATTGATGACGACATGGTGGCTTCTCACCTTTATACCGCTGGTCTTCCCGATCCTGAGCTTGTGATTCGCACCTCTGGTGAGCTGCGCCTTTCGAACTATCTGCTGTGGCAGGTGGCTTATTCCGAGTTCTACGTCACCGATACCTATTGGCCCGACTTTGATCGTTGGGGCCTTGTCGACGCCATTTTGGCCTATCAGGGCCGTGACCGTAGGTTTGGTGGTCTGAGCAAGACCGAGGAGGCTTAATCGTGTCCGATCGTCCCAAGGCAATTGCTCCCAAGACATCTGAGCGCAAGGCTGTCGCTGCGGGAGCGCCCGCAGCGAAGAATGGCACCGGTTCGTGGCTTGCCGGCTTTATCACCCGTGCCGCCGCCGGTATCGTCTATGCCGTTGTCTTTATCCTGTGCCTGGTTTTGGGCATCGTGCCCACGGCCATCTTTGTTTCTGTCATGAGCGGCCTGTGCTGCTATGAGTTTTTCCGTATGACGAGGCTCGATGGCAAGATGGCTAACGAGCGCATGGGTATCGCTGCCGCCGTACTCTTTCCGCTGTCGGCGTTGGGCGATTCGATGTTGCTGAATGCCCTGCTTTTTGCCCTGATGCTCGCTGTGGGCATTTGGTATGTTTGGTCGCCGCGTACCCGCATCTCTGATGTGGCCGTGACGCTCATGGGTCCCTTCTACACTGGCTTTATGCTGTCGGCTATCGTGCTGCTGCGCGATGCCGTGCCCGGTTTTGCCGGCGCCCTGCTTTCGGTGGGCGTTTGCGCGTCCCTTTGGGTCTCCGATTCGTTTGCCTACATCGTGGGTAGCCGTATCGGCAAGCACAAGATGGTTCCCAAGATCTCTCCCAAAAAGAGCTGGGAGGGGTTTGTCGGCGGCATCCTGGGCTCGGTTTTGATTTGGCTCATCCTGTGGGCGACGCACTTCTACAAGCTCAGCCTGCCCTATGCGCTGCTGTGCGGCGTGGTCGTGTCCGTCCTGGGCGTTATCGGAGACCTCATCGAGTCGCGCATCAAGCGCGGTGTGGGCGTTAAGGATTCCGGTAACCTTATCCCGGGCCACGGCGGCATGCTCGATCGTAGCGATTCGCTTATCTTTGGCTGCATTACCGCGCAGCTGCTTTTGATGATCGGAGGCGTGCTGTAATGTCCTTCCAGACGATGTATGGCCCCGATGGACGTCTCCGTGTTGCCATCCTGGGTTGTACGGGCTCTATCGGCACCCAGGCGCTCGATGTGTGCCGCCAGCATGCCGATCGCCTGCAGGTGACGGCGCTGACCGTTAACTCCAGTACCTCCGAGCTCGTTGCCGCTGCCCGCGAGTTCTCGGTTCCGGCGGTTGCCGTGGCCGATGTCGCTCATGGCGATGACGCCGTGCTGCAGGAGTTGCCCGAGGGA
Source organism: uncultured Collinsella sp. (assembly GCA_902482615.1). GTDB lineage: Bacteria > Actinomycetota > Coriobacteriia > Coriobacteriales > Coriobacteriaceae > Collinsella. Next base: position 12 of record CABTAA010000143.1, on the reverse strand, counting down.
ACGAAGCTCGGC
>CABTAA010000142.1 GCA_902482615.1 uncultured Collinsella sp. | reverse complement strand
CGAGCCCCTGCGGCTTGTTGCGCACGAACTCGCTCGCCTGCGCCATGTCGAGCGCCGCCCAGAGCTCCTCGTCGGTTGCTGCCTCGTCGCGCCAGGTTAGGTTGCTGCGGATCGTGCCGCTCACCAGCGACGCGCGCTGCGGGACGGTCGCGACCACGTGGCGCAGTTGATCGAGTGGCCAAGCACGCACGTCGGCGCCCATCACGCTCACGCTGCCGGTGCCTGCATCGTACAGGCGCGGGATAAGCGAGACGAGCGTGGACTTGCCGCTACCCGTACCGCCGATAATGCCAAGCGTCTTGCCCAGCGGGAGCTTCAGCGTCACATCGTTGACGGCGTTGGCAGCGCCGGCGCCAAAGGAGAAGTTCGCATGGCTCAAGCTCAGCGCAGGAACCGAAACAGCGCCACCCGCCAGTTCGCTCGGCTCGGGCAGCACGACCGGCTCGTTGTCCTCGTCGGTGATGCTCGGCTCGCAGTTGAGCACCTCGTTGATACGTGACGCACTGGCGCTCGCCTTGGTAAAGACCACGACCAGGTTGGCGACGTAGACGATGGAGGTGAGGGTCTGCGTCATGTAGTTCACAAACGCCATGACCTGACCCTGCGTGAGTTCGCCCACGTTGACCTGGATGCCGCCCACCCACAGGATGGCGCACACGCCCAGGTTCATCACAAGAAACGTGACGGGGTTGAGAATCGACGAGAGCTTGCCCACCGCGATGGCAGTATTGGCCTGGTCATCGGCAGCTTGGGCAAAGCGCTCGCGCTCGTGGTCCTCGCGCACGAAGGCGCGAACCACGCGAGCGCCCGAAAGGCCTTCGCGGCAGATAAGCGCGATGCGGTCGAGCTTTGCCTGCAGCTGCTTGTAGTACGGGATGCAGCGCGCCATGACAAACCAAAACACCAGGCCGATGGCGGGCGTGCAGATCAAAAAGATGATGCCGAGCTTAAGGTCGATGGCAAGGGCTGCGCACATAGAGCCCACCGCCAGGAAGGGCCAGCGGATAAGCATACGCACGCCGAGCGCCACGGCAAGCTGCACCTGGTTGACGTCGTTGGTGATGCGGGTGATAAGCGACGGCGTGCCAAAGCGGTCGAGTTCGGCATAGCTCAGCTTATTGATGTGCTGGTAGAGCGCACCGCGAATGTCGGTGCCCATGCCCTGCGAGGTGAGCGCCGCCATCTTTTGGCAAACAAGCGTAAACGAGATGCCGATCACGGCCATGGCGCCAAGCACCATACCGTAGTGGACAACGGCATTCACATCGTGCGCACCGATGCCCTTATCGATCATCTGGGCAATCACCAGCGGCGTCAGCAGGTCAAAGATCACTTCGATCAGCTTGCACGCAGGACCAATCACCATATACCGGCGAAACTTACCACCAAAACGCCTGAGCAGCTCAATCATGTATAGGCGCTCCCTATCATCATCTCTCTTCAATCTGATTCATGATAGTACGGAGAGAGCCCTGGAGATGCGTAAGCAACTCGTTACAGAACAAGCCCCCGAAACAATCAGGAAACTAGGCACAGAGACAAAGCGCCCGAACATGTTTTGGCAAAGCCAATGAGCAGCACTAGACAAGGGATTGAATTGTTCAGATTAACGCGCCTTTACGGGTGATTTTTGGACGACGGGGCCCGGCCGGCGGCGAGGTGTTTGGTAGTCGAGCGATCCCGCAGGCGAAGCCGAGGACCAGCGAGACACCAAATACCTCGCCGCCGGCCGGGCCATGTCGCGGCACCAAAAAACGCCCGTGCGCTCGATGGATTCGGATGCCCGACAGAGGCTCCTTATGGCTGCTTCCTTCCGGACCTGACCAGATTCGGAACATGTCGTCATCCGAACCCATCGAACGCGCTAGGCGCTCGATATATCTTACCTGCTCCCGCCCGATGGGGCAAGGTGGCTAATTTGGGACGGGGCTATTTTGACTACTTGGGCAATCAGATCGACAAGTAGTCAAAATAGCCCCGTCCCAAAAAGACTGGTCTGACGCTGTGCCACGAAAGGGGCCTATCTACTACGTTTAGGCAGCAGGGGTCAACCATAGCCGGCTTTTCCGAAAATCGGCAAGCTCTCTACCTGCACTGATAATTGTTCTCGGGGGAAGCGGGCACTGCGGGGCGCGGCAACGGCGCGCGATTTCCGCGTCGCAGCGCTACCCTGATGCTGAATGCCGGGACGATGACCCACTGACCTGCTGACGCCTCTTCGGCCGTCCTCAAATCCGACCTGTCTCGCCCCGGCATCCGCGTCCCGGAGTCCTGCCATGACCTAATAGGAGCATGAGCGCGGACAATCGGACAAGCCAATTGGATTGTAGCGCTCCCGTCAGTGCAATGTCTGGGAGACCCGGGCGCGGAGCAGGCGGCAGACCGAGGGGAGCGAAAATGGAAGGCGAAACGGTCATCGCGGGCGTCGACACGCACAAGGACGTGCATGTCCTGTGCCTGCTCGACGGCCTCGGGAGGAAGATCTGGAGCGGGAGCTTCGGGGCCGACCCCGAGGGCTACGACAGGCTGGCGGAGGCGATAGGCGACCCGGGGAGCTGCATGGTCGTCGGCGTCGAGGGCACGGCATCGTACGGGGCCGGGCTGACGAGGAGGCTCGTGGAGCTCGGGTACAACGTCGTCGAGGTGCTCAGGCCCAAGAGGGACAAGGTGAGGCCCGGCGAGGGGAAGAGCGACCCGCTGGACGCCGAGCGCGCGGCGCGCAAGGCGGCGTCCGGGAGGGGCTGCTCCGTGCCGAAGTCGCAGGACGGCTGGGTCGAGGCGGTGCGCCAGCTCTACGTCGCGCGCAGGCTGGCCGTCGCGACGTCCACGTCCTGCGTGGCCTGCGCGAAGTCGATGCTCACGACGGCCCCGAGCGCCCTGAGGGAGCGGTTCAGGGGCCGCGAGCGGCCGAAGGACCTCATGCCGCTGCTCGCGCGCGGGAGGAAGGCGGGCGACGCGCTCGAGGAGAGCGAGCTGGCCTCGCTGCGGTCCGTCGCGGTGGTCTGGAAGGAGGCCCGCAGCCAGGTCGAGTCCCTCGACGAGCGCATCCGCGCGCTGCTGGAGGCGAACGCGCCCGCGCTGCTCGGCGTCGAGGGCTGCGGCACCACGACCGCCGCCGCCCTGGTCGTGGCCGCCGGCGACAACCCCGGCAGGCTGAAGGGCGAGGCGGCGTTCTCGATGATGTGCGGCGCCTCCCCGATCCCCGCGTCGAGCGGGAAGACGGACCGGCACAGGCTCAACCGCGGCGGCAACCGGCAGGCGAACTGGGCGCTCTACGAGATCGCGATCAAGCGCATGGCGTACGACGAGAGGACGAGGAGGTACGTGGCGAGGCGGACCTCCGAGGGGAAGTCCCGGCGGGAGGCGGTCCGCTGCCTGAAGCGCTACATAGCGCGGGAGGTGTACCACGTGCTCATGGACCCGAACCCCGACGGCGCCGCGCCGGAAGGCCCCGAGCTCGCGAAGATGCGCAAGGCGATGCGGGTGACTCAGAAGAAAGCCGCCGCGGAGCTCGGCCTGTCCGCAGCCACACTCGGGCACTTGGAACGGGGGAAACGGCGGTCGACGAAACTGGAGAGGAGGTATTACGAGCTCCTGTGCGAATTGGAGAGAACGCTCCCGCAAACTGCCTCTTGACAACTTATAGGAGCGTCGGTTTTAATTTCGCGATTTTTCCCATGGTCATGTAATACAGGTACAGCCCCGTAATCCGCCATAGTTTTGAAACCAGCCCATTTGGGACTGGCCTCTTATGGCTACTTTTACCTATTAGCCCGCAAGTTTGACGCAGCTAAAATAGCCCCGTCCCAAATTGACTACCCTGGCATTGGGGATACCATGGTGGCAACCTAGCGAAAGGATGTTTCATGGCACATGTCGATGACCAGCGTGTGGCGCACGTGCTTGATGCGCTCGAGGCTCAGCACCCCGGCGCACAGCTGCTCGTAAACGACCCGTGGTCGATTTACTATCTGACCGGTTTTTATGCCGATATGTTCGAGCGTTTTTGCGGCGTGCTGCTCGCACGCGATAGCGAACCTGTGATCTTGGTCAACGCGCTGCATCAGCTGCCCGAGTACGACAATGCCCGCGTGGCCTATCACACCGATACTGACGTAGTGGCCGACGCCATCGTTCGCGAGGTCGATCCGAACAAACCGCTCGGCATCGACACCGTCATGCGTTCCGGCTTTTTGATGCCACTCATGGAGCGCCACGCAGCCAGCGAGTTTTTCCTGGGCGACTTTGCCGTCACCGCCGCGCGCACCCACAAGGATGACGCCGAACAGGCGCTCATGCGCGCGTCCTCGGCCGCTAACGACGCCGTGATGGCCGACGCCATCAAGCTCGTCCACGAAGGCGTGACGGAGCGCGAGATTGCCGACCAGATGCTCGGCCTGTATCGCAAGCACGGCTGCGAGGGCTTTAGCTTTCCGCCCATCGTGAGCTTTGGTGCTAACGCCGGCGACCCGCACCACGAGCCCGACGACACCGTGCTCAAGCGCGGCGACGTAGTGCTGTTCGACATTGGCGGGGGTCATCGCAACTACTGCTC
>CABTAA010000141.1 GCA_902482615.1 uncultured Collinsella sp. | reverse complement strand
GCTCGCCGCCGTGGCCTCGGCCGTGGCGCACGCCACCGGCCACCAGGTGCGCTCGCTGCCGATTACGCCCGAGAAGGCCCTGCTGGGGGAGTAGACGAGGCGCCGTCGCTCTTTGCCGAGCCCGGGGAAACTGCAGCCCACTTTTCGACCGAATTGTGGGCTGCAGTTTCCGTTTGAGGCCCTTGGCGGAAAGTGCATCCCGGAATAGGGGCTCAAAACGGGTTGCAGTTTCCGGTTGATGGCTCTAGCGGAAGCCGCATCCCATTCCGAGGCCCCAAACCGGGACACGCTTTCCGTTGCAGGATTCATGTGGTCGTGTTGCCTGGCTTCCTTGATGAGTTGCGGTGGAATAGTTCCTGTTTTGGAGGACTGGAGCCCCAAACAGGAACTATTTCACCGCAACTCATAGAGGGGAGGGTGGCAGCCGCCTCTGTTGGCTTGCACTCGTGGTGAGGTCGTGAGCCTGCAAAAGGTGTGCGTGCGCTTGTCGTTCGTATCTGCTATCATTCCTAGTCTGTGCGCTCATGCGGGCGTGGCGGAATTGGTAGACGCGCCAGATTTAGGTTCTGGTGGGATTCCCGTGAAGGTTCGAGTCCTTTCGCCCGCACCAACGCACCTGCGTCGGCTCCCGCCGTCGCGACTCTTTGTTGCATAAAGGTACCAGCACCTCAGATAAGCTGGGCAGTATGAGGAGGAACGTGTTGAACATCACTGCTTCTGACGTCAAGGACGCCAAGCTCACCGCTACGGTCACCATCCCGGCCGCCGACGTCGACGCCGCGATCAAGAAGGCCTACAAGGACACCGCCAAGAAGTACCGCTTCCCGGGCTTCCGTGCCGGCAAGGCCCCCCGTCCGGTCATCGACTCTGCTCTTGGCGCCGAGGCGACCCTCGCTCAGGCCACCAACGACCTGATCGCCGCCAACGAGCCCGTCGTCCTCAACGAGCTGGACATCGTCCCCACCAAGAGCGGTGACTACAAGGAGCTCGACCTCGCCAAGGATCACGAGGACTACACCTACACCGTCGAGTTCTCTCTGCGTCCTGCCGCTGAGCTCTCCTCCTTCGACGCCGTTGAGATCGAGATGCCTCCCGCGGAGGTCACCGAGTCCGAGATCAACAACCAGGTCGAGATGCTCCTCAACTACCGTGCCACCTTCGAGGACGTCGAGGGTCGCGCCGTCGAGGCCGAGGACTACGTCACTGTCGACCTCAAGGCCGTCGAGAACGCCGACAACTTTGCCGCCGAGGGCCGCATGCTCATCGCCGGCAGCGACAGCAACCCCAAGGAGTTCAACGAGGCCCTGATCGGCGCTAACGTTGACGACGTCAAGACCGTCACCTGGACCGACGAGGTCGAGGAGGGCGAGAAGGCCGAGACCCACACCGTCGAGGTCACCGTCAAGGGCATCAAGGTCCGCAACACCCCCGAGCTCACCGACGAGCTCGTCAAGTCCGACTTTGGCTTCGACAGCATCGAGGCCATGCGCGACGCCATCAAGCTCGAGATCGAGCAGGACAAGGCTTCCCGCCTCCCGGCCGAGAAGGAGAACCGTTGCGTCTCCGCTCTCGCAGAGCGTCTGCAGCTCGATGAGATGGACGCCGACTACGAGCAGTCCGTCTTTGAGGAGCTTGGCCAGAACTTCCTGTCCAACCTCGCTGCTCGCGGCATGACCCTGGACACCTGGCTGCCCGCTTCCGGTCTGACCATGGAGCAGTTCATCGGCGACCTGCACAAGCAGGCCAACGATGTTGCCCGTGAGTCCCTGGCGCTCGACGCCCTCGCCCGTGAGCTCAAGATCGAGGTCACCGAGGACGACGTCAACGCCGAGTTCGAGAAGGCCGGCGTCAAGGACGTCGAGGCTTCCAAGGCCGAGTTCATCGCCGATGGCCGCATGCCGGCGGTCCGCGAGTCCATCCGTCGTTCCAAGGCCGTCGACCACCTGGTCGAGAACGCCAAGGTGACCGAGGTCGACGAGACCGCCAAGGACGCCGAGTAATACTCGCCACCTTGCCCGCGAGCGCATGGATGCGCCCGTGATGGGGTAAAGTTATAAGCCGGTTATCCGGTTGCTTCGTACGGTGCCAGCCAATGCATAGCATGCGGGCACCGTACGTTTGTCTAGAACCACTATTGGTCCGTAAGAGAAATGGAGATGCGTATGATCGCTAAGTTCGATTCCGCCCTCGTGCCATACGTTATTGAGCAGACGCCGCGCGGCGAGCGCAGCTACGATATCTATTCGCGCCTGCTCAACGACCGCATCATCTTCTTGGGCGAGGAGATCAACTCCGTCAGCGCCAACCTGGTCGTTGCCCAGCTGCTGCATCTTGAGAGCCAGGATGCCGAGAAGGATATCTCGCTCTACATCAATTCGCCCGGTGGCGAGGTCTACTCCGGCCTGGCGATTCTGGACACCATGAACTTCATCAAGCCGCAGGTCTCCACCATTTGCGTCGGTATGGCCGCATCTATGGCCGCCGTGCTGCTTTCGGCCGGCGCCAAGGGCAAGCGCTTCTGCCTGCCGCACTCCAAGGTCATGATTCACCAGCCCAGCGGCGGTGCCCAGGGTCAGCAGACCGAGATCGAGATCGTGGCCGAGGAGATCAAGAAGACTCGCCACGAGCTCAACCAGATCCTGTCCGATGCCTCGGGCCAGCCGATCGAGAAGGTCCAGGCCGATACCGAGCGTGACAACTACCTGACCGCTGCCGAGGCCCTCGACTACGGCCTGATCGACCGTATCGTCACCTCGCGCGATCTCGCGGCGAAGGACGCCTAGGATGGCAGGTAACATGCAGGACAACTTTGACGAGAACGGCAACCCCATCCGCTGCTCCTTCTGCGGAAAAGAGCAGGGCCAGGTCCGTCGTCTCGTAAAGGGCCCGACCAACATCTTTATCTGTGACGAGTGCGTTGCCGCCTGCTCCGAGATTCTGGAGGAGTCGCTGGCTTCGGACTTTATGGACGCTGCCCGCAACGGCAAGCTGCCGGGCTTCCTCAACGACCACGGCCAGGCTGCATCCCAGCCCGCCGTGGACCCCGAGACCGAGGGTTTTGAGCTCGAGGACGACCGTCAGGTCATTACGCATGTGCCGACGCCGCACGAGATCTATGACGAGCTTTCGGCCTATGTCATGGGCCAGGAGGACGCCAAGCGCGCCATGTCGGTTGCCGTGTACAATCACTATCGCCGCGTTATCGAGGGCGGCGCTGCGCTTTCGGCCTTTGACGACGACATGGGCTCGCAGTTCGACGACGATATGGACGAGGTAGAGCTCGCCAAGTCCAACATCCTGCTGCTCGGTCCCACCGGTACCGGCAAGACCTTGTTGGCCCAGACGCTCGCGCGCATCCTCGAGGTGCCGTTTGCCATCGCCGATGCCACCGCGCTTACCGAGGCCGGCTACGTGGGCGAGGACGTGGAGAACATCCTGCTCAAGCTCATCAATGCTGCCGATGGCGACATTGAGCGCGCGCAGGTGGGCATCATCTATGTCGATGAGATCGACAAGATTGCCCGCAAGGCCGAGAACCTCTCCATCACCCGCGATGTTTCGGGCGAGGGTGTTCAGCAGGCGCTGCTTAAGATTCTTGAGGGCACGGTGGCCAGCGTTCCGCCCACCGGCGGCCGCAAGCATCCCCAGCAGGAGCTGCTGCAGATCGACACGACCAACATCCTGTTCATCTGCGGTGGTGCCTTCGTGGGTCTGGACAAGATCATCGCCGACCGCGTGGGCAACAAGGGCGTGGGCTTTAACTCCGAGATTGCCGGCCCCACCTCGGTCGACGAGAACGACCTGCTGCGTCAGGTGCTCCCGCAGGACCTCAACGCCTTTGGCATGATCCCCGAGTTTGTGGGACGTACACCCGTCGTCACCCAGACGCAGGCGCTCGACGAGGACGACCTGGTGTCGATCCTGACCGAGCCCAAGAACGCCGTGGTGCGCCAGTACCGCAAGATGTTCCAGCTCGAGGACGTTGAGCTTGAGTTTGAGGATGCGGCCCTGCACGAGATCGCCCGCATGGCGCTCGCCCGCAAGACCGGCGCCCGCGGCCTGCGCTCTATCTGCGAGGACGTACTGCAGCAGACGATGTTCGACCTGCCCAGCGAGGAGGGCGTTACCAAGGTCATCGTGACCGAAGCCTCCGTAAAGGGCGAAGAACAGCCCCAACGCATCTACGGCTAAACCAGCCAAAAACGTGTTTGTAAATAGCCTCCGACCATCCACGGTCGGAGGCTATTTTATATATACGCAATAACCCCAACTACCTGTGTTATTCTGTGTGTTTGTTTAAGCCTCAGCGAAGTCATATCAGACTGAAGTAATCGATACCTAAGGGGAGGAATGTAAGCCCGATTTTCGTAGATTCCGCACGAGCCGAAGACCACTTAATGTGGTCTTCGCGCGAGCCAGGACTTGACCGAGCGAAAATCGGGCCTACATTCCTCCCCGATGGGCAAGGGAGAGATATATGGAAGAAATGCCCAAGAACTACGATCCGTCGACCAACGAGCCGGCGATCCTGCAGAAGTGGCTCGACGGCGGCTACTA
>CABTAA010000140.1 GCA_902482615.1 uncultured Collinsella sp. | reverse complement strand
ACTGTTCCGGGTGGTAAGAAACTTCTCTATTTGAGCGCCTTCTTTCTAGCAAAAGCCATTACAGGGGACAAGCATGACAACGCCGTGGGCTGAATATTTTTCTCAAAAGAGCCTCGAACTTCTTCACAGAGCTATCCGCCTCGCCCTCGACGAGGACGGGGAGGACCTGACCAGCATCGGCGTCTTCACGCCTGACGTCCCCATGAAGGCACGCATCACGGCCAAGGAAAAAACCATGGTCGCCGGCCTGCCGATTATCCCTGAAATTTTCAGGGAGATGAACACTCCTTTCAGCGAGGAACTTCTGGTACAGGAAGGCAGCACCGTCCCCGCCATGACCGAGATCGTGCATCTCGAGGCCGACGCCACAGTCCTTCTGCGGGCGGAACGCGTCATCCTCAACTTCATCAGCCATCTTTCCGGCATAGCCAATCTCACGTCCCGCTACGTCAGGGAGCTGGAAGGCACAGGCGTACGGCTTCTCGACACGCGCAAGACCACTCCCGGCCTGCGCTGGCCCGAAAAATACGCGGTACAGCTCGCCGGGGCCTCCAACCACCGCAGGAACCTTGAAGAGATGCTGATGCTCAAGGACAACCACATCGATGCCGCCGGCGGCGTGACGCGTGCGATCGAGATGGCGCGCGCCCATGCATCGTTTACCACGACGGTCGAGATCGAGTGCGAGAACCTGGACATGGTGCGCGAGGCCGTGGAGGCCGGCGCCGACATCATCATGTTCGACAACATGACCCACGACGACATGGCTGCTGCGATTGAGCTTATCGCCGGTCGCGCCAAGACCGAGTGCTCGGGCAACGTGGACGCCAACAATATCCGCGCCCTGGCTGATCTGGGTGTCGACTACATTAGCTCGGGCGCCCTGACGCACTCCGCGCCGATCCTCGACCTCTCGCTTAAGCACCTGCGTCTGTTGGACGGTAAATAATGGACGCCCGCGAGCGTCGCCGTGCCATTATGGGCGTGCTCGAGGAAGCCAAGGAACCCGTTTCGGGCAGCGCACTTGCCCGCGAGGTGGGTGTGAGCCGCCAGGTCGTGGTGCAAGACATCGCCCTGCTGCGCGCCGACGGGCACGATATCGTCGCCACCAATCGCGGCTATGTACTACAGGAGGCGGCGAGCAGCCCAGCTGTGCCCACGCGTCTGGTCAAGGTGCGCCACGGCGTGGAGCAGGCGGGCGATGAGCTCACGAGCATCGTCGACGCCGGTGGCGCCGTGCTCAACGTGATCGTCAATCACCGCGTGTACGGCAAGATCACGGCCGACCTGGACATCCGCAATCGTCGCGATGTTGAGCGCTACCTGCACGATATCGAGAGCGGCAAGAGCTTTCCGCTACTAACGGTGACGAGCGGCTATCACTTCCATCGCATTGCGGCAGAAGACGAGCAAACTCTCGACGAGATCGAGGCCATACTCAAGGAGAAGGGCTACCTTGCCGATTTAATGCCCTACGAGGATGATCTCTCGTAGCCGACGCTGCATCTATAAGTTGCGGTGAAATAGTTCCTAAAATCGGCATCTAAGCCATAACAGGAACTATTCCACCGCAACTGCCAAGGGTCCCGCTCCAAATTAGCTGCCCACACATGCAAAAGGAGGCCTCCGCGGCGATGCGGAGGCCTCCTTTTTTGTGCACGGTGTACTTTTGAGTGTGCAGGTGGGGGAGTTGTTACTCTTCGACGATCTCGGTGATCGCGCCAGCGGGGCAAGCGTCCTGGCAAGCGCCACAGGCGACGCAGGAATCCTCGTCAGCGACGGTAGCGACGTCCTGGAGCTCCAGAACGCCAGCGGGGCAGGAGTCGACGCAAACGCCACAAGCGATGCACTCGTCGGCATCAATTACGGGATGAGCCATGGTAGTTTCCTCTCTGTTGACCGACGCTACAGGCGATGCGCGTCGGTTTGATTCGGGCAAAAACATACCACGGGAGCGACCGTTTGCAATACCCTCTGACCGGCATCTTCATACCGTTCGCCGAGTATGCCAAGGTTTACTAAAAAATGCGCAGGTGGGGCCGTTGAGCTGCGCAAATGTTAGCTAAAGGTGACTTGAAATATAGGGCGATTGAGCGTGCTTGCGGAAACCGCATCCCATTATTTTGCCGAAAAACGGGTTGCAGTTTCCGGTTAGGCCCGCTAGCGGAAAATGCGAGCCGGTATCAGCTCTCAAAACGGGACGAGCTTTCCGCAAGGCGGCCCCAGGCACCCCCCGGACGCAAACCTCAGCCATCTCTACATAGATCTCGATAGATTTGCCGAGAACTCAATCAGCGCATCTACCTGCGCATTTAAGAACCTAAACTCTCGGCAATAAGAAATCTTATATGAATTGACTTAGATTTTGTATATTCCGGCCCATAAGGGGATACACTACATCCTGAAAGACAAGCCGAAGCGCCGCGCGACAGACCGTCGAGGCGGCGCGAACGCAAAAGAGAGAGGGAATTTCTAATGAGTAAGATTCTTGGTATCGACCTTGGTACTACTAACTCCGCTATGGCCGTCCTCGAGGGCGGTTCTCCGACCATTATCGTGAACGCCGAAGGCGACCGCACCACCCCGTCCGTTGTTGGCTTCCGTGCCGACGGCGACCGCGTCGTGGGCAAGGCCGCTAAGAACCAGGCTGTCACCAACCCCAAGAACACCGTGTTCTCCATCAAGCGCTTCATGGGCCGCAAGTATTCCGAGTGCACCTCCGAGATCAAGACCGTGCCGTATGAGGTCAAGGAGGGCCAGGGTGGCCGTGCCGTCGTCGACATCGAGGGCAAGGATTACACCGCCGAGCAGGTGAGCGCCATGACGCTCGCCAAGATGAAGGCCGACGCCGAGAAGTATCTGGGCGAGACCGTCACCGACGCCGTCATCACCGTCCCGGCCTACTTCAACGACGCCCAGCGTCAGGCCACCAAGGACGCCGGTAAGATCGCCGGCCTCAACGTCAAGCGTATCGTCAACGAGCCGACCGCTGCTGCTCTGGCCTATGGCCTGGACAAGCAGGGCACCGACCAGCGCATCCTGGTCTTTGACCTGGGCGGCGGTACCTTCGACGTCTCCATCCTCGACCTCGCCGACGGCGTGTTTGAGGTTCTGTCCACCTCGGGCGACAACCACCTGGGCGGCGACGACTGGGATCAGCGCGTCATCGACTGGATGGCCGATAAGTTCCAGCAGGAGAACGGTGTCGACCTGCGTCAGGACCCCATGGCCCTGCAGCGTCTGAAGGAGGCCGCCGAGAACGCCAAGAAGGAGCTCTCCGCCGCCCAGCAGACCACCATCAACCTGCCGTTCATTACCATGAACCAGTCCGGCCCGCTGCACCTCAATTACACGCTGACCCGCGCCGAGTTCGAGAAGATCACCCGCGACCTGCTCGAGCGCTGCAAGCAGCCTGTCACCAACGCCCTGCGCGACGCCAAGCTTAAGCTCTCCGATCTGACTGAGGTCATCCTCGTCGGCGGCTCCACCCGTATGCCCGCTGTCCAGGATCTGGTCAAGACCATGACCGGCAAGCAGCCCAACATGTCCGTGAACCCCGACGAGGTCGTTGCCGACGGCGCTGCCGTCCAGGGCGGCGTGCTCACCGGCGACGTCGAGGGCATCCTGCTGCTCGACGTAACCCCGCTGTCGCTGGGCGTTGAGACCATGGGCGGCATCATGACCAAGATGATTGACCGCAACACCACGATCCCGACCTCCAAGACCGAGGTCTACTCCACCGCTGCCGACAACCAGACCAGCGTCGAGATCAACGTGCTCCAGGGCGAGCGCGAGCTTGCTCGCGACAACAAGTCGCTCGGTAAGTTCCAGCTGACCGGTATCCCGGCTGCCCGCCGCGGCGTGCCGCAGATCGAGGTCACCTTCGACATCGACGCCAACGGCATCGTCAAGGTCTCCGCTAAGGACAAGGGCACCGGCAAGGAGCAACAGATCACCATTTCCGGCTCCACCGCTCTGTCCGACGACGAAGTCGATCGTATGGTCAAGGACGCCGAGGCTCATGCCGAGGAGGACAAGAAGCAGAAGGAAGAGGTCGAGGTCCGCAACCAGACCGATAGCCTGTGCTACTCCACCGAGCAGACCCTCAACGAGCTGGGCGACAAGGTTTCCGCTGACGTGAAGTCCAAGGCCGAGGCCGCTATCGCCGACGCCAAGAAGGCGCTCGAGGGCTCTGACGTCGAGGCCATCAAGGCCGCCGGCGAGTCCCTGCAGTCTGTGGCCTACGAGCTGGCCCAGGTTGTCTACGCCGACGCTCAGCAGCAGACCGACGGTGCCGCCGGCGCCCAGCCTGCCGACGATGACGTCGTCGATGCCGACTACGAGGTTGTGGACGACGAGGACAAGTAATCATGTCCGCCCGTAAAGCTCGCACGGAGGCGGCTGCCACTGGCGCCGCCCCCGTTGACTCTGAGGAGAAGGACGTGAAGATTCCCGTAGAGGCCGTCGACGATACCGAGGCCAACGAGGCCGCGGCCGCCGAGGCTGCCGAGAACCAGGTAGAGGATTCCAACAAGGAGGCGACGATGACCGAGGACGAGATGGTG
>CABTAA010000139.1 GCA_902482615.1 uncultured Collinsella sp. | reverse complement strand
TCTGCTGTTCGGCGAGTTCCTTGCCCTCGACAAGATCGGTGGCGAGCGTACCCGCAGGCGTGCTCTCGGTCTGCCCAGCGCCCGTCAGGCCTGCTGCCGATGCAATCTCGGAGTCCGGGGGCGTAGGGGTGTCACCGGTATCGAGCACCGTGGGGTCGGCAGCGCCGGCATCGGGCGCGGGGTCGGCGGAAGCAGAGTCTGACGTTTGGGCGTCAGCCGAATCGGCGGGAGCGGCGTCGGCTGCTTGGCCGTTATCCGTCTGCACAAAGGTGCTATCGGTGGTGAGCACCTCAGCAAACGCGCCCGCGGGCAACGAGCCCGTCACCATGGTGAGGGTCACCGCGGCAATGGTCAGATGGCGGCAAAGCGCTCGAACAGTAGTCCACCTCATGGTCGTTCCTTTCCTGCAAACCAAAAGTCATCCAGCGTAATCGTCGTCCAAAAACAAAGCGAACAGTAGGTTCATATATACGAACCTACCGTTCTACCTGCGCAAACCGCCACAAAGGGGACAGGCACCTTTGTGGCGGTTTGGAGTCTGGTCGGCGAACCGATTCCGATGTTTGTCTCGATCTGTAACAGTTAGGCCCTGTTGAGCCTTGTAGTTGTTACAGATCGAGATATTGCTCCAGCCGCCCCCGCTTTGTCTCAATCTGTAACAGTTGGAGACCAAATTCCCCGCTACGTGTTACAGATCGAGACGTTAGGTTGGCGGCCATTCGGTTCATCTCAATCTGTAACATCTGGAGCCGTTTTGGGCAGTTTGGTGTTACAGATCGAGATTTTACTGAGGCCGAGAACGAGAGCCGTCACCCAGCTCTAATGCTTGCGGCGCTTGGTTGCGGCGATGCCGGCGGCGGCAACGGTTGCGCCAGCGATGCCTAGGGCGGCGACCGTCATCGCGGTGGTATCCCCCGTGGTAGCCAGGACAGCATCGCCCTTCTTGGCCTGCGTGGTTTTCTCAACCGTCTTGGCCGTGGTGGTTGTCGTGACCGGTTTAGCCGCGGGTTTGGTCTCGGGCTTCAACTCGGGCTTGGGCTCAGGCTTGACCTCAGGCTGCGGCGCGGGCTTTTCGGGGTCGACCGGAGCCGGCGTGGCCTCGGGCGTAAACGTCAGATCGGTGTTGAGCCACAGAGTGAAGATACAGCCGCTCTCGGGATCAACTACACTCGCTTCGCCCATCTGGTAGCCGCACTCCTGGCCGCTGATCACCAGCTTGGTGTTGGGCGTAAAGTAGAATCCGCGCGCGGGCTTGAGGTAGATACCGTAGCGATAGGTCACGCCAGGCTTAAAGGCGTCGATGTGGTTCGTGATGTTCTGATCCCAGAACTTCTGAGAGTTCACTTCGCTGCCGTCGCTACCCGTCCAGTACTCACACTGAGGAAGGGAGTTGGAGCCCGTCGGAACATTCGCCGTAAAGACCGGCTTATCGCCCGCCTTGAAGGTGGTCGTGGCGCCGTTGATCTCTATAACGTCGATGGCACGCCATTCGTCGATCGGCTGCTCGCACAGCATATTTTCAGCATTTGGCGCGAAGACGCCGTTGACGCTCTTGATGTGGTGCGTCCAATGGCCGTTGACGCTCATATTGCAGTCATCGGCCACGGTATTGTCGCCTTTGAGCCTCAGTTCGACGGAATACATGTAGAACTTGCCCTCTTCGAAGTGGTCAATCTTCTTCATGCCCGGCTTGTACTCTGCGGGATCGGAATACCAGAAGGCAACGGGCTTGAGCTCCGCAGGTTCGCTGCCATCCATCTCTTCCCAGCACTCATAGGCGATCTCATACTTATCGGCATCGGCGGCAGGAATCGTCGCGGTCGCACGCGGCGCCTCGCCGGGCGCGTAGTCGGTTTTCACATCGTTGACGTTTAGATTCTCAAGAGCTTCGTTTTCCGACGAAGCAGGCATCGTAATTGTTTTAATAGCAGGAACATACAGGAATTCTCCGCTTAGACTCGACTTTACGGTTTCCCCGTTTACGGTAACAACGGTTTCATCGCTGAAGGAATATCCGTCTTTTGGCTTCAGCATAAGAGAATACACGTACTCTTTCCCGCTTTTAAACTTTGTAATAGTCGGCAGGGAACCATGTGAGCCGTTATCGGAATACCAGGCAGCAACGGGTTCGTTGTTTTCAAATTCCTGCCAGCATTCATAAGCGATTTCGTATTTATCTGCATCGTAGTTAGGGACACCTGCCGTCGCCTGCGGACCAGTATCCAGCTGCCAATTGAAGTTCGTATTCTGAACATTGGCAAAGGAGATGGATTCCGATTCTGATTCCGCTGCCGGGATAACAAGGCACGCCCTCTCGTAGACATGGGTGCGGGTGTAGTAGTCATCCCGGATCTCGTTAATAGTGGGTTTCCCGGTCGCCTCGGTATCTCCTTTAAAGGCGTCGTCCGGATCACCGATGATGATATTCCCGGGCTCTGTACCCGTATACGTAAGCTTGGATCCATCATAGGTGGTCGTCATCTTGGACTTATTCTCCTTGTACTCCGTAAAGTACTTCTGCTCCTCCTTCTGTCTCTGAATCTTGCTGATATCCAGGGTAAGCGTTGTTTTATTGCTCGCACTGTCATACGCCGCATGGACGATCAAGTCCCCCAGGCCGATAAAAGTCAAAGCGCTACCATCGAGAGCAGACTGGTCTCCATCTACAAGGGCAATCCCCTTCACATACTCAATCGTTTCTTCTTTCTTGATGTCGGTGTAATTGTTCCGCACCGTAATATTGACCCTAACGTCGCTGCCGCCAACAACATCGGTCACACCGCAGGGCATGATGGCGTCATTCGCCGGCGTGGCGGCGTTGTCGCTGGGAGTATTTTGTTCAGCGGGTGCCGCATCGTTGGATTCATCGGTGGCGCCAGTCGGGGCCGTCTGCTGAGGCTCAGCGGTGGCTTGCGCCGCCGGAGCAGCATCGGTTGCAGGCGCGGTCGAAGCGGCTGGTGCGGTCGTTGCGGCCGTATCCTCCGCAACCGTCGGCGTCATCGGAGCCGCGGCAACCTCATCCGTCCCAGCGGCGGGATCGGCGCATTCCGTCGCCAGCGCCACGCTCGGCAGCAGCAACTGACCGACCATAAGCGCACACGCGCCGGCGCAAGCTATTTTGGCACCCACACAACGCCAAGTACCGTGAACCAGCGAGCAGGTGGACTCACGTTGAGCTTGCTTGTCAAAGTGACTTTCGTTCATAACGGCCTCCTTGGTCGTAGGGACATACCACCACAAAGGTGTCTGTCCCCTTTGTGGTGGTCCTGTACCACCAAGATGTGCCAAATGACTCCGTGTGCCTAGGTTCGTAGATGTGAACCTAGGCCTCTACCTGCGGTTTAATTCAATATGATTTCGTTGTCGTCACACGCGTCCCAGGGACGCTACAATCGAGGACACGATTATTCCGTCCATCCAAAGGACCGTCCTTGAACCTGAGCAAGCCTAAAATCAACGCGCTTCTGGCACTCGCGCTCTTCACTTTCACCTTCCTTGCCGCCGAGTTTCGCTTCGACGTCAACGTCGGGTTGCTCGCCGGTGCCGAACGCGTCGTGATCGCACAGGGCTTTATTCTGGGTGCGAGCGTGCTCGGCTTTATCGGATACGCGCCGCTGCTTGATCACGCGCAGCGCAAAGGCCAGCCTCAGGCAGTTGTCAGTGCCGCCGTCCCCATCGCCATCTTGGGGCTGCTTCAGATTCAGTCCCCCACGAGCCCGCTTGCGCTCGAGATTCTGGGGTGCCTCGCATTCCTCGGACTCGGCCTGCTGGGCGCCGCCACTCACCACGCCTTTTCGTTGGCATTCCAGGATGACCCCAAGCTCGCCACCGGTGCGGGAGCGGCCTATGCCGCGGGCATCCTGATGCAGTTCGCCGTCAACCTGCTCAATTGCGGCGGTATCGCAGAGCTCATCGTCCTTGGCACAGCAACGATCGCCATCTCCGCCCTCAGCGTCGTTCCCCAAAAGGCTGCCGAGAGCTCCAGCCCCGCCATCAATCCCTTTGTTGAGCCTTCTCATGCCCTCGCCAAACAGGCATGCTGGAGCATCGCGCTCGTCATGGTTCTTGCCTGTTTGTTCTCTACCCTCGACAACGTGGTCACACTCTCCAACGCCCACGGCACCATTGCCGTACAAACATGGCCGCGCCTCTTTTTGGCTGCAAGCGGCCTTGCTGCCGGTCTTATTTTTGATCTTGCCGAGCGCCGATACATGGGGCTTGTCATGCTCGGCATTGCCGTGCTCTCGACCATTTCCATCCTGGCCGTCGAGGCCGGTGCCGATCCCAACCTGGGCCTTGTCGTCTTTTACCTGAGCTCGGGCTTTTTTGTCACGTTCTTTACCGCCACCTTTACGCAGCTGGCACCACGCATGCACGTACCCGCCTTCTGGGCCGGCATGGGCCGCGCGGCCAATAACGTGTGCGCGTTCACCACGTCGGGCGTCTCGCTTGCGCTTGTGACCTCTGGCAATGTTGCTCTCATTATGATCGGCGCGCTCGTTTTGCTCGTCGCCGCCTGCGCGGCATTCGTGGCAGCCGGCCTGTTCCGCCTACCCCAAACCGAGCAGGAGC
>CABTAA010000138.1 GCA_902482615.1 uncultured Collinsella sp. | reverse complement strand
CCGATCTAGATGGTTTAGCTGCTGGTACGGTAATGATCGTCATGCTCGTTATGGCGGCAATTGCGTATCGCAGTAATCTTTTGGATTCGTCAATTATTGCTGCTGCTTTGGCTGGCTGTTGTATTGGCTTTCTTTGGTTTAATTCTTATCCTGCTGATATTTTTATGGGAGACACGGGGTCTTTGGCATTAGGTACCGCGCTTGGTTGTATTGCAGTTGTGACAAAAACTGAAGTTTGCTCCCTTGTTATTGGAGGCTTGTTCGTTATTGAGGCTTTGTCGGTAATGATTCAGGTGTTCTATTACAAAAGAACAAAAAAGAGAATCTTTCTTATGGCTCCGCTCCATCATCATTTTGAAAAGAAGGGCTGGAGTGAAGTAAAGGTAGTAGTGCGTTTTTGGATTATTTCTGCTGCGTTTGCTGCCGTAGGATTCTGCATCTATTTTGCGTTGTCGATGGCGGGTTAACATGATTGAAGTAGCTCTTGATGCATCAAAAAAGTATGCGCCAGTTAATCTTGGGCGGGTGCTGATTTTAGGCCTTGGAAAAACGGGACAGGCGGTAAGTAAGTACTGCGCAGAATTGGTTGGTAGCCGTATTGAGTCGTTGACTATTGCGGCGGGAGCTTTTTCCGAACCGGCTCAATCTTTTGTTGACGAACTTCCCCATGAAGGCATAACAACACTTTTCGACACCTATTCTTTCGAAGAGTCTTACGATGTATGCATTGCAAGTCCTGGTATTTCTCAGTTTTCTGAGTTTTATCAGGCGGCTCTTGCGCACTGTACTGAACTTATCAGTGAAGTTGAGTTTGCGTGGAGAGAGAGTAGTGCTGAATCAGAATGGGTTGCCATTACGGGAACGAATGGCAAAACAACGACTACAGCTTTGGCAGCTCACTTGCTTTCATCGTGCGGAAAGTGTGCGCAGGCCGTTGGGAACATTGGGGATACATGCTTAGAGGCGGTGGCTTCAGGTGCTGTTGATTGCTATGTAGCGGAAGTCTCTTCTTATCAGCTTGCTTCTACTTCTCGCTTCGCCCCCGATGTGGCGGTTTTACTCAACATTACCCCTGATCATATTAAGTGGCACAAGTCGTTTGGGGCATACTGCGAGGGCATTGACGAGTTGCTGCTTGGTATCCATAACGGTCCTTTCGACGGGTCAATTTTGCTTGGCGAAAATATACGTGACGCGATCGGTAGCAAAAGTGTGAAGTGCGGCGCACATTGGGGTCTTCACAGCTCGTGCATAGAACAGCTGTCCGCTTTCAGAACGTGATAAGATAACACTCCACAAGCGGAGCTTGCTCCGCATGTTCCTTGAAAAGTCGACGGGTGTTGGGTACTCGTGCCCAATGCCATCCAGACTTTCCCGACATTCGGGGGCGACTGGTTTCGACACGATAGCTCTGAGAGAGGAAGCAAGCCGAGGTCTCCTCGCCTCGTTAAACAGGGGTACCGTCAAATTGAATTGACAACAACTCTTCTTTTGAGCCTATGGCTCTCGCTGCTTAATTTATAGCGGCGCGTCAACCCGGTGATTTCCCCGCCACCGGTGCGACGTCATTTTAGGGGAATGCTCCTGCGCACGTAATCGGTATGGCGCAGGCTAAGACCGAACCGGTTAGGACGCCGCGAGCGTGTCGCTGCGCGCAAAGCGTCCGAGACTAAACCAGCGACTGAGCTTGGAGATGCCAATCAGGGGGCTTTCGTGGACCGGAGTTCGATTCTCCGCGCCTCCACCAATAGTTACAAGCAGGTAGAGAAGTGTCTCTACCTGCTTTTTTATTACTTACAGATACCGCGGAGAATCGAACTCTATGCAGGGCGCGAGCGTTAAACAAACGCGGAGCGTTTGTAGCGAGCGGGCGAGGACGCCGGCAGGCGGCCGAAGCCGGCGCGTATTTGCGAAGCAAATACGCGGATTCTCCGCGCAAACTTCCGACTCAAAACGGATGCGATGTTTATCGAATCTCAGCTGGCCATGCGCCGCATTAACGGATCCCCCCCACCCGCGGAGAATCGAACTCTGTGCAGGGCGCGGGCGTGAAGAAAACGTCGCAGCAACGCAGGGTGAGGCACGCTTTCCCAATGGCGGCCCAGGCGGAAAGTGCATCCCGGAATCCGCGCTCAGACTGGGACGTGGTTTCCGGATGGCGCCTCAAGCGGAAACTGCGACCCGGAATCCCGCCGTAGAGTGGGACATGCTTTCCCAATGGCAGCTCAAGCGGAAAGCGCATCCCGGAATCTAAGCTCGAAATGGGATTCATTTTCCTGATGGCGGGCTCAGCGGAAAATGCGACCCGGAATTTGCTCTGAGAACGGGACGCGCTTTCCCGCCGACCGTCCCGCCCCCTCATCTCCAAAACCCGTGCGCTCTCCTCCGTAAAACTGGGTAGAAGAAAGCCAAAACGAAACAGCAGGAGGTCAACATGACTGCAGAAGATAAGGCAAAGAACGCCGGCAAGGTCGCGCTCGTTTTGGAGGGCGGCAGCTTCCGCGGGCAATTTACCGCAGGCGTGCTCGACGTTCTCATGGAGGCCGGCGTCGAGATTCCGGCTGTCTACGGTGTATCGGCCGGCGCCCTCAACGGCGTGAACTACAAGTCGCACCAGATCGGTCGTGCCAACCGCATCAACCTGGCTTTCTGCAACGATAGCCGCTTCATGGGCGCCGCATCGTTTGCGTCCACGGGCTCTATTGTGGGTTACGACTTTATCTTCAACGATGTCCAGGATCGCCTGGATCCCTTTGACAATGAGACGTTCGACGCAAGCCCCATCGAGATGTACGCTGTCGCGACGGACATGCTCTTTGGAACCGCCACGTACCTCCCGGTCAAAAGCGCCGTGCTCGACCTCGACGCCGTGCGTGCCTCGACCTCGCTGCCGCTGGTGACGCCGTCAGTCGAGATTGACGGGCACAAATACGTCGACGGCGGCGTAGCCGATTCGATCCCCATCGAGCACGTGCTGGAGGAGGCGGGCTTCGACCGTGCGGTCGTCATCGTCACGCAGGACCGCTCGTACGAGAAAAAGCCCTACGAGTTTATGCCTGCCGCGCGCGCCCGCTATGCCGACTACCCCTATCTGCTCGAGGGAATTGAGACGCGTCACGACCGTTACAACATCCAGCGCATGCACCTGTGGAAGTATGAGCGCGAGGGCCGTGCGTTGGTCGTTGCTCCGCAAAAGCCGGTCGAGGTCGGTCATGTCGAGCACGATCCGGCAAAGCTCCTCGACCTGTATATTCAGGGCCGCCAGGAGGCAAAGCGCTTGCTGGGAGATATCGAGGCATTTGTCGAGCGCTAGTGTCGCGACATCATGACCCATGGACGACATGTGCAGAAACTCTGGTCGGAGCCAAAATACCTGTTGACTCGTACGGCGAGCGGGGTAATATGGACGGGTTACTTGCAGAGCCCCGTGAATCTCTGTAACAACACGTACTGTACATGGAGGAGTCTAAGTGATTTCGAAATCGACTCACTACGCCAAGCAGGGCGAGGTCCAGCGCAACTGGGTTCTCGTCGACGCCGATGGTGCTGTCCTGGGCCGTCTTGCCACCCAGATCGCAATGATTCTGCGCGGTAAGAACAAGCCCCAGTTCACGCCCAACAGCGACTGCGGCGACTTCGTTGTCGTCATCAACGCCGATAAGGTCCAGCTTACCGGTAACAAGGCCGACACGAAGACCTATTATCGCCACAGCGGCTACAACGGCGGCCTCAAGGCTGAGAGCTTCCGCCAGGCTATGGAGAAGCACCCGGAGAAGGTCATCGAGCGCGCCGTTCGCGGTATGCTGCCCAAGACCACCCTCGGCCGTGCCCAGATGACCAAGCTTAAGGTCTACGCTGGTGCCGAGCATCCGCATGCTGCCCAGAACCCCACGAAGATTGAGCTGGAGGCTTAAAGATGGCTGAGAACACCGTTGTCTACCAGGGTACCGGCCGTCGTAAGAACGCCGTCGCCCGCGTCCGTCTCGTCCCCGGCACCGGCAAGGTGACCATCAACAAGCGTGACGCCGAGCAGTATTTCGGCCGTCATCAGCTCGTTGAGAACGCCCTTGCTCCCTTCAAGGTGACCGACACCGCCGGTCAGTTCGACGTTATCGCTCTGTGCGATGGTGGCGGCATCTCCGGTCAGTCCGGCGCTCTGCGCCTGGGCATCGCTCGCGCTCTTCTGAACGCTGGCGACTACCGTGCCGACCTCAAGAAGGCCGGTTTCCTTACGCGCGATGCTCGCGTGGTCGAGCGCAAGAAGTACGGCCTCAAGAAGGCCCGCCGCGCTCCCCAGTTCTCCAAGCGCTAAGGTTTTATCTCCTTTCGAGATACAATGTACAAGCGGGGCCTGCCGATTCCTCGGCGGGTCCCGCTTTTCTTTTTCGACTAGGGTGGGCGGTTGCATGTCGCCTGCTAGGGAAGGAGCGATCCTATGCCCCAGAACATCTTCGGTACCGACGGCGTCCGCGGCGTCGCCAACGCCGACCTCTCGTGCGACCTCGCGTTTCGCCTGGGCCGCGCGGCGACCAAGTTCCTTGGTCCGGACATCTGCATCGGCCGCGCCACGCGCC